>CAYMMO010000059.1:1558-5446 GCA_964391615.1 uncultured Candidatus Saccharibacteria bacterium | reverse complement strand
TTAGTCGGCAAACTTAATCGCCTCGCTACCAAGAACACAACCCCGTGGCCTTGCGGCATCAGCGGGCCGCTCCTCCTGCGTCATGCCGCCACGTACGCCTTCATCCCCAGGTCCTGCCTCGTGCAGACACTCTGCCCTCACTTCACATCCCGCACATAAAGCCTTCGCCTCATCGACGCGATCTGGGCTAAACAAGATATCTGGGTCCTCTTCCCTACACGCCGCACGCTCACGCCATCCTGGGCCATCGCCACCAATACCTGCAAATATATCTACTCTGTTCATACTGCCTCCTCCATTTCACTCAACTTAGGCCCTGATTCGTATCCATAGATAACATCGAGTACCTCATCGACAATTCCAACCCCGCGTTCAGATAGGCTCTCGACGTATCTCTTTAATCCTCCAAGCGCTTGTGGCACCCCTTGGGTAGATGGTCCGTCATGCATAAGTCGATGCAAAAGCACCTCTTTTACCTGCGGGCGCAGCTTACCTCTTTTGTGTACGTCATATCGATCCAGGAGCATACCTACGAACTGTTCATGCAGCTCAGTATTTGATCGAAAAATTTCTATCGCGTCATCATAATTACGACCGTCAACGTTCACCATACTTGCAAGTACAATTAGCCGGTCATGGACGGAGTATTTAGATTCCTCCTCCTGCCCTGTCAAGCCTCCGTCGGCTGACCCTGCTTCAGTAGCCTTTTTACGTTTTTTTGCAATCGCTCGTCGTTCTCGCTCAGACTTTCCACCCAAAACCCCAAAACGCTCTTCGACTGCTAGCGCTCTCTCAAGACACAAATTTTCTATCTCGCACTTAGCGCAAACAGCTTTTGACTCTCTCGTGCTACCACCTTTTTCTGGGAAAAATAACTCTGGATCAGTTTGCGCACAAAGCGCTAAGTCGTTCGGGTCGCCGCCGGCCTCGATATCACTCGGATCAATACGGAGCGAATCATCAAACACAAAAAGAGTATCGACAGACAGTGACCTCCCTGTTGGCAAATCGTCAAACTCCAAGTCACTACTCTCTACCGGCTTTCGCACAACGACTCGAGTTGCAATGTTTCCGATATCGCAAGGCTCTACCTCAGACATAGCTTCGTCTGAGTCTACGGCTTCCATTTTCGAAGCCCCATCCACCAAGTGAAGCTGCGGCAAATAAAGCGACTCCCGAGCAACCATATCTGCAAACTCACGCAGTACAGCGTGAACTTCTCGAGGAGTCCTACCAGTTTCCTCGGCAGCCTGCCGCCAGTCATATTGAAGAACATTTACCATTACGCCTACTGAAGTTATATCGGCAAGTCCTCTCCCTTGAGCTTTGTTGAAAATTTCGACGACAGCACTTAAATCAAGTTCGGCAGGATCAAGAACCTCAGTTCCCACGCACTCATTTACAAGTCGGCAAAAACGAGCAACCGCTCCGGCATGCAACAACGACTCACCAGTATTTACTTCAACATCATCTAGGGTTAGGTCATGCTCGGCCGTCGTCACTTTTACCTCCGCCACCCCTTAGCTTAGCTTTTCTTTATTGTACTGAGAAATTTGGGGTTATAAAGGGAAAATGACTATAACACAACGTTAGTTGAGACCAAGCCTGGCATAGCACTCAGCAAGAAAGCTTTCCAAAGTCACGCTATTTTCTATAACGACGTCGGCCTCCGCCTTGATCTGTCCCAGGTTGAAGTCGGCGTCATTTGGGCCGCTGTACATTTCTTTTTCTTCGTTCGCTCGAAACTGTTCAAGTGTCAACACAGCCTCGGCGTCGCGTTCACGAGCCTTCATACGCTCGTACCTCATCTCAACTGGTGCATCGACAAACACAATTACTCCACCTGCCTGGCGCACAGTTCGCATCTCACCGAGCGATCGCAGACCACTCACGATAAGTGGCTTCTCGCTCTGCAAAGCGAGTTCAGCAAAATACCCCGCCCCGTCTGCTTGACGATGTTTCGTGGCCACCTCAAACAGGACCGGTCGCTCTATCGAGCCCCGTTCCTGCTGAGCAACCTTGCGCACTAAGTCGCTTGTTGAAACATGCGTATACCCAAAATCGGCAACGAGTCGCTTTGCAAGCGTGTCTTTACCGCTCGCAAAAGTACCGGCTAGGCCGATGATCTCAGGTTTACTGGAGATACTCATAGAGCTTCTTGGCATCCTTATGCTTACGAAGCTTAGTGAGGGCTTTTGCCTCGATCTGGCGAATGCGCTCACGGGTAACAGCAAATTCTTGTCCGACTTCTTCGAGTGTGTGGCTTTTGCCGTCCTCAAGTCCGAAACGCATCTTGAGTATCTTTTGTTCTCGTTCGGTGAGCACGCCCAGGATATCCTGTACTTGCTCTTTAAGCAGCTGTGAAGCAGCGCTGTCCTCTGGACTAGCAGCGTCTTCGTCTTCTATGAAGTCACCGAGTACTGACTCGTCTTCGCCGTCGCCGTCACGACCAACACCTGCATCCAATGAGTGAATGTCCTGTTTGATCTTCATGACGTACTCGACTTTTTCTGGTTCCATCTCAAGCTCTTTAGCGAGCTCTTCAATGCTTGGTTCGCGGTTCAGGTCCTGTGTCATACGACGCTGGGTTCGGAGCAACTTGTTGATGGTTTCCACCATGTGAACTGGAATACGAATAGTACGCGCCTGGTCTGCGATGGCACGAGTGATTGCCTGGCGGATCCACCAGGTTGCATAGGTAGAAAACTTAAATCCCTTGTCTGGGTCAAACTTTTCTACGGCGCGTAGTAGCCCCGTGTTACCTTCTTGGATCAGGTCCAGAAAGTCGAGTCCACGACCCGAGTAGCGCTTTGCGATACTCACAACGAGGCGCATGTTCGCTTCGGCCATCTGGTCTTTGGCTTTTTTGTCACCGGCGACAACTTTTTGCGCAAGCGCCAGTTCTTCTTCGGCGTTCAGTAGCGGAATCTTACCAATTTCGCGCAGGTAAAGGCGTACTGAGTCATCTGAAACATCATCAAAAAACGTCTGTGGCTGGTCATCTGTCCAGTCCTCAGTCTCTTCTAGTTCCTCTGTGTCAGGCTCGTCAGCGTCAGCAATCTTCGACGCAACGTCATCAAGGGATAGTGTTGCTTCTTCGGTATCTACTTCGTCAGCTACTATATCGTCGTCATGGAGTGGTTTCTTTGCCACGTGTGTTCTCCTCTTTTATAAGGTCGTTGAGCTCATGCACTAAGCGATTGATCTCGACCTCGTCCCGTTTGCTTTCGGCATCGCGAAGCAAACTGGCTAATTGTGCTTTCTTTTGTTTGACGTGTTCTTGCTTTATTCGCTGTACTAAATGCGCTGCTTCCATAAACCGCTCTGCGGCTGAGCGCTGCCCGTATCGGGTTTCAGCTTTCAATTGTACTATTTTGACATAGGTCTCTATATCTTGCAACTCTTTGGGGACGTGGTCAGATGGTATGCCTGCCGGATGCGTCACAAGATAGCGAAACAGCTCTTGCCTGTCGTCGCCGTCAAACGCATCGACACTCAGCACCATCGCTGCGTCACGGATCTCGTTTTCAAAACAAAGCAGTGCTAGTAAGTGATCTTGTCGGACGTTGTCACGCGGTGCGATGTCGGCATGTTTTATAGTGCGCAGTCGCTGCTCACTTGCCGAATCAGCTAGTTGCAGCATGCGTGAGCGCAGCACTTCGTCACTAGCGCCAGTCTTTTGCGTCAAAAGTTGCAGATAATGCTCCTGTTCGACTGGGTCATCAACACTACGCAGCAGTTCAAGTGCTTCGGTCGTCAGCTGACGTTTGCCAAGCGCGGATGTCAGGTCGTAGCGCTGCTCATACTGGTCAATCACCCATTCAATCGCTGGCTTCGATGCCTCGACAGCCTTCTCCCATAACGACGCGTCCTGCCGAATCAGCTCGT
>CAYMMO010000059.1:0-1548 GCA_964391615.1 uncultured Candidatus Saccharibacteria bacterium | reverse complement strand
TTACCTTCCGCAGTCTGTATGTCATATTCATGTTCATAGCGTTTTAAAATCCACGTTACAGCGTCAAGAGGGCTTTGAACTATCTTCTTCCAATGCTCCGGTTGATGAGCAATCAGCTCGTCAGGATCTTTCGCATCGCCGGGTAGCGTCACAACTTCAAGCTCTACTCCAACTCGTCCTGCAATCGGAATCGCTCGCTCGGTTGCAGCGATACCGGCCTTGTCGGCGTCGAACGCTAGTCGTATACGGTTTGCGAGACGTGACAGCGTTTTTACATGTGACTCGGTCATGGCCGTACCAGCAGTTGCGATGACCTGCTTCACACCGACTTGGTGCGAAGCGATCACGTCTAGGTTCCCTTCTACCATGACGGCCGAACCACCTTTTCGTATAGCGTCCTTGGCCAGGTGTAGCCCAAACACATGACGTCCTTTGTCGTACAAAAGCGTCTGCGGCGTATTGAGGTATTTCGGTGCTCCAGGTATGTCGGCAAGAAGTCGCGCGGTAAAGCCTATCACCTGCCCTGCAGCGTCCATGAGCGGGATCATTAGCCGATCACGGAACATGTCTTGTCCGCGTGAACTTAGTAGTCCGCCCTCACGTAATTCTGGTTCAGAATAGCCCTTGCTCGTCAAAAAATCTTTGAGTGCATGGCCGTTACCAGGAGCGTAGCCCAGGCGAAAATCGTGCACCACTTGACGACGAAATTCGCGGCCCTTCACGTACTCTTTTGCTACTTCACTGGCAAGCAAGTTGCGCTGATAAAACGTCGCGGCACTTTCATGCATAGCATGCATGCGCTTTTTCTTTTCACCGAGACCTTTCAGGCTGCTTTTGGTCTCGTATTGGCTCAGGTCGACACCTGCCTTGCGAGCCAAGTGCTCGAGTGCCCCACGAAAATCCAAGCCCTCGACTTGCATGACAAACGTAAACACATCGCCACCTTGGTTGCTACTAAAGTCGTGCCAGATCCCTTTTTCAGGACTGACGATGAAACTCGGCGTCTTTTCGTCACTAAAAGGACTTAGCCCTTTCCAGTTACGACCGGCTCGTTTGAGCTGGACGTATTCACCGATCACCGCCTCGATATCGAGTCGGCCTCGTACCTCTTCTTTGGCTTCCCCTTGCATTGTCTTTATTGTACCACCTCTGTTTACGCCTATGCTTATCTGTGCTTAAATGTCTCCATGGATCCAACGCTTCTTGGCGCACCTGTCCCCGTGCCAACTCATCAACACCACCGTAAAGGCTTGAGCCGCAACGTGGTTTTCATGCTCGCTGGACTTGTCGTAGTGGTTGTCATCGGGCTACTACTCATTCTTCTCTCCGGAGACAAAAGCGGCACGTTGCGACCAAAATTAAGCGCCCGTAGCGACGCAACGCTCAGCCTCATAGCTGACGGCAAGAAGAACATCAAAGGAGCTGAACTAGCCAAGCTCAACAGTGAGCTCTACTTAGTACTACTCACAGACAACGTCGCAACGTCACAAGCCATGTCATCTGCTGGCCTCAAAAAAGTAGATCCCGCAGTCAAAACAAGTGAAGCCG
>CAYMMO010000058.1:0-5480 GCA_964391615.1 uncultured Candidatus Saccharibacteria bacterium | reverse complement strand
GCTCAGCCGTGAGGAGACGGCAGCGTGTCAGCGTTTCCTGGTGATGTATGAGGCCGAGAAGTCTCAGATCGACGTCGCCGTCAACACCTATCTTGAGTGGGTGGGAGACGATTACAGGTGGACCGATGGAGGAGAGAGCGTCTACCCGGGCGCAGCACCACTCTCTGAGGCGTTCCGCGCAGCGGGCATCACCTTGCCGGCAGACCCCAAGCTCCTTGCCTCTTACGAGGGGATGTCGAGTGAAGATGTTTCCAGCAAGTGGATCCCAGCAAGTGAGTTTGGATCCGGCAAGCAAGAGTACGTCAGAGGCGACATCCTCGTCTACGGCGACTCGGCTGACGCGACCCAGGAAGAGGCCACGAACTACGGTCTTTACCTCGGTCCTGCATCAATGTACGGGGCCTCTGGACTCGGCGAAGTCAAGATCGCAACGTTCAACGTGCACGGCTCAAGCCACACGGCTAGCAACGGCTCACAATCTGGTGCAAGTCGCGCGGGCCCTCAAGCCGCGCTGATACTTCGCGAAGGCTACGCAGTCGTAGGCTTCCAGGAGCTACAGCCGGGTCAACGCCGCAGCATCATGGCTCGGCTCGGTCCTGGCTGGGGTATCTGGCCAGCAAAACCGCACTACCGTGATCCTGGTGCACACTCCGTGAACAGCATTATCTGGGACAAGTCTCAGGTGACGTTCGTGAGCGGGTCGAGCTTGCCCATGCCCTACTACTTCGCGGGCCACAGGAAGCCGCGAGACATCCCGATCGTGCAACTTCGGCAACGTGGAACTGGACAATTGTTCTACGTTGCCAACACTCATGACCCAGCATTTGCCCGCCACAAGAAACATCGCCTTGAGGACGCACGGCAACACGCGTCCGACATGGACCGGCTGGTCGATCAGGGTTTCCCGGTCTTCATGACGGGAGACTTCAATTCCGGATTCGCTGTCCGCACCCGAGGCAGCGTCGCAGGAGGTAAACGTGAGAACCTCACGTACTGCGTCATGACAAGATCCGGAAAGGTCATGAACGGGTATGACCGGGCGCAAGTGCCAGCAAGACGAGGCGAATGCCCACGGCAGACGTCCCAGGAGCTCGGCGTTGGACAGATTGACCATGTGTACGCGTCAGCAAACGTGCACGTGTCCGACTACCAGGTCATCAACAAGCAACAAACCAATTCTGATCACCCCGTAGTGTCCATCACTGCGGGTCTCAAGAATCCGACGAGGCCAAGTACTGCCACGGGCGACCAAGGTGTGTATGTAGGTCCCGACCCGTCTACGGGCAAGATTCGGATCATGAAGGCTGACAGTCACCAGTACTTGCTCGGTGTGCTTCGAGTCAGTGTCAGTTACGCTAGCATTGGGCTAAACCCCTCTCAACAAGGGGACCTACACGCTGACCGGCAGGTACGGTTTCCGCATTCACCCAGTTACGGGAGTCCCCGACTTCCACAACGGTGACGACTGGGGGGCTGCCTACGGGACGCCCCTCTACGCTATGCACGACGGCATCGTCCGAGACATTGGACGGAACGACACGGCGTGGGGTAACTATGTGCGGATTCAGTACACGAAGGAAATGAGTTCTTGCTACGCGCACCTCTCTTCCTTCACCACCGGCTTGCGCGAGGGGCAAAGCGTTCACATCGGTGACATCGTCGGAAAGGTTGGGGATACCGGGTATGCAACGGGCCCTCACCTTCACTTGACGATGTGCACCAGCGATGAGTGGCTCTACGGCAACGCGATCGGAACCGTGGATCCGCAGGAATTCTTCGCTCAGGTAGGCATCAAGCCATAAGATTTAGGCGCAACCAGCGGTTAGGTCACACAACTGTTTACTCACTTGTCAGCTACAAGTGAGCACAGCCGGGAGTGAATTCCCGGCTAAAACCTAAGTGCTGAAATGTTTCAGCTTTTAGGTTTTAGAAGTGCTGACGGATGTGTGAGAAGCTAAAGTCCCAATCGGCGTCGGTTTTCTTGCGTGGGTTAAAGATGTTCTCGGGGTCGTATAGTCGTTTGACAGCGTCCATGTAGCCAAATACTTCTGGGCCATACATGCGTTCCAGCCATGGTCCACGCACTAAACCGTCGTTGTGTTCGCCGCTTATCGAGCCACCATAGTCGAGCACCAGTTCGTTGACTTCCTTCATGCAAGGCTGCAACTTGAGCCGTTCACGTGGATCCTCGATCTTCATGAGTGGGATGATATGGAAGTTTCCGTCACCCATATGGCCTGCGATGGTCGCCATGAGTTTGTATTTCTTGATGATTTTCGTCAGTTTCGGCCATGCCTCAGGTAGCCTGTGGGGTGGTATAACGAGGTCGTCTATGAATGGTGCCGTGTGCTTGTCTTTCACTTTTTCACGAAGTAGTTTGAAGCTTTCGCGGCGCATCAACCAGAATTTGTTCGCCTTTTCGACGGTGTTGTCTTTCTCTACATACAGGAGGTGGTCGTGCTTGAGCACCTGAGCCAAGTGGTCAAGTTTTTCGTCAACTTCGGCCTGGGTTGAGCCGGTAAACTCAACCATGAGGATGATCTTTGGTATGCCCCGAGTGAGCGCCAAGGCGTCCGGGATGAGCTGGATTGCAGTTTTGACCCAAAGTCCAAAACCGAGTTTTTTGATGAAGCTCGGGAAAAACTTGAAACTGAGCCAAAGCGTATTGTCGTCGAAACTTTCGAACGTTGCGGGGTTTTGCTTTACGATCTCGGGGATCAATGTCCCAAGTTGCTCGGCTTCATGAACAAAAGCGACAAGTATGCCAGAGAATGGCTCATGAGGCACGAGGTCGTAGCGAATCTCGGTGATGATGCCAAGGGTGCCCTGTGCACCAACAAATAGCTTCGTGAGGTCGAAGATGCCGGTTTCACGGTTCCATACGTTCCAGAGGTGGTAACCGGTAGAGTCTTTACTGACGTGTGGAGCGGCAGACTGAATTTTGTCATAGTGCTTTTCAAGCAGTTCAAACGTACTTTTGTATAAGTTGCCTTCGAAGTCACCTTGCCCCATTTTTTTGACAAGCTCCGGCTTCGTCAGAGGCTTTATGGTGTATTCGTTGCCATCTGCAAGAACCATTTTCAACTGCGTGACGTAGCGGTCCGTTTTGCCATAGCGAAGAGACTTTTCGCCTCCGGAGTTGTTGCTTGCCATGCCGCCCACAGTACAGAGGTCACGGCTGGCTGGGTAACTCGGGAGCAACGCGTCTTTCTCCAGACAGGCTTTGTCGAAATCGCGGAAATACATACCAGGCTGGACAGTTGCAGAGCTTTTCGACAACTTCTCAAGAGTGTTCATGTGAGTTGTCATGTCGAGTATGACCGACTCGCCTATAGCGCCGCCCGACATGTCAGTGCCAGCACTACGAGGGGTTATAGAGAGTTCCGGGAAGTCGCTTTTTCGGCTATTCACCCACTTCACAGCACTTTGAATGTCTTTGCTGTCTTTGGGGTGACCAACAACTTTCGGCACTAGTTCGAACAGGCTCGCATCGTGAGAGTATTTTTCTTTTGCTTCAGGTGAACTGTCTAGCTCACCTTTAAAAATGTTTGAGAGCTCCGCATATATATCCATAAGTACTTCTCATAGTACCAGGTTTCATAGCGCTCGTGCTATACTCTAGCTCATGAAGAAAGCAGTCAAAAAAACCAAAAAAAGCACTCCAAAAAAAGTCGACATCTACCCAAATCGCGTTCTTGCGCTTGTCGTAGTCGTTGGTGTTATGAGCCTCACACTGTTTGCCCTGCTCGGCGCGAGCTAGTTTCGTGGCGAAGCTCTTACTTTGGATTTGTATAGGTATCGGTGGCGTAGTCGGCACAGTCATACCTATGCTTCTGGGTTCGCAGGATCTCATGTGGCCGATCATTCTCTCGACCATTGGGAGTATTGTTGGTATTTGGTTTTGGTACAAATATCTGCGTTTTTATTGAGTTTGTTGCTCTTTTCTTGCATACTAAGGCGTAATGAAGGTAAAAGTCGACATCGATACCAAAGTTTTCATCCGTTTCGTACTGGTGTTTCTAGGCTTCGCGCTGTCCCTCTTGGTTATATATAAAGTTCGTTCCGCGTTAACGCTGCTTGCTGTCGCCTTGTTTTTGGCACTTGCCCTTAACCCCCCTGTCTCACAAATCGCCAAACGTTTGCGTGGTGGTAGTCGTGTTGGTGCAACAGCTATTGCGTACCTTGTCGTACTGGCACTGCTTGGCGGCTTCTTTGTGCTCATCGTCCCACCAGTTATCGAACAGAGCTCGAAATTTGCCAACACGGTGCCTGACCTCATCGATCAAGTTGACCAAAATCGTCACATCTTCAATGACTTTATAGTTCGTTACAACCTCGAGAGCGCCGTTGATCAAGCGGTCGCCGGGGCAAAAAGTCAGGCTGCGTCAGTTGCTGCAAATCTAGGCAACGTTATAGTTGGCGGCGCTGGGTCACTGCTTGGCGGCGCTGCGAACGTCCTGTTTGTTCTCGTACTGACCTTTTTGATGCTCATCGAAGGCCCAAGCTGGATGCAACGGCTTTGGGGGCTCTACGAAGATCCAGCTAAGCTGGAGAGACACCGCACATTAGTTGGTCGCATGTATAAAGTAGTTACTGGCTTCGTAAATGGTCAGCTGACAGTTGCTGCAATTGCCGCCACTGTGACCCTTGTAGTGCTCCTGTCGCTCAGTGCGCTGTTTGGCCTTCCGGCAAACCTGGCTGTGCCGCTTGCTGCCATCATCTTTGTCGCTGGTATGGTGCCTATGATCGGCGCAACAATCGGCGCAAGCTTAGTCAGCTTGGTGCTGCTTTTCAACTCTGTCACAGCTGCGGTCGTGTTCTTGATCTACTTCATCATTTATCAACAGATCGAAAACAACTTCATCTCACCTACGATCCAGTCGAAGAGCGTCGAGCTCTCCGCCCTGGCCATCCTTAGCGCAATTTTGATCGGTGGAAGTCTTTATGGACTACTCGGCGCAGTCGTGGCCATTCCAGTCGCGGGTTGCTTGCGTGTACTACTT
Organism: uncultured Candidatus Saccharibacteria bacterium; assembly: GCA_964391615.1. Lineage (GTDB taxonomy): Bacteria > Patescibacteriota > Saccharimonadia > Saccharimonadales > Saccharimonadaceae > CAYLGT01. The sequence continues at coordinate 477 of CAYMMO010000058.1, read as the reverse complement.
ATCGACTATCTGGAATATGCCCGACGACGTCGCGCTGAAGCTAGCAAAAACCCAGTCAAAAAACTCATCAAAAAAGCCTCTTAAAGTCTTATAGCCAGAACCAGCGTGCGCCGTGGGGAGTGTCATTGACACCGATACCTTGGCTGGCAAGTTCGTCGCGTAGTGCGTCCGAAGCTGCCCAGTCTTTTTGGGTTCGTTTGTTGGCACGTTCAAGTAGTAGTTGCTTTGCCTCGTCAGAAATGTCTGGTGTAGATTCCAGCAGCTGTAGCCCAAAGAGGTCGTCGATGGCCTCCAGGAGTGACGTAAGGGCCGTGTGTTGCAGCTGTTCGGAGCGTGTGACTTCCAGGACGTCAAAGGCTTTGTCGGCTACGACAAGCGCTTGTGGCGTGCCAAGGTCATCGTTCACGGCCTCTAGCATGGCGCCTTTTGCAGCGAGTAGAACCCCGTTTGCATCGTGCTGTTCGTCTTTCTCGTCAT
>CAYMMO010000057.1:0-5496 GCA_964391615.1 uncultured Candidatus Saccharibacteria bacterium | reverse complement strand
TTTATCGATATCTGAATCTAAGATAACATAATCGCCTACAACCCCTACAACACCGCCATCACCACGTCACTCACCGAACGTGACCTGCAAAGTGTCACCAGCGTCGACAACGTCAAACTCGCAGCACCTGTCATGTTCCTCAGCGGCAGCGCAAAGAGTGGCGACCGTTCAGAAAACAGCGTGCCAATCATCGCTACTACAGGTGACCTAGCCGAAATCCTAAAGCTCAAAGTCCGCTCGGGACAATTCCTAGACGGTAAGACCGACCGAGACACTGCCGTGCTGGGTGAAAAACTCGCCATCAAACTCTTTGGCACTAACCAAGTTATGGGTCAGGTTATGCAGCTCAAGGGTCGTCCGCATACGGTCATTGGTGTCATCAAAAACACCGACACACCCATAAACCTTTCGGGAATCGACCTCGACCGTGCGGTGTACGTGAGCCTCGCCGACGGTAAAACGTTTAACCAGGGTATCGCCCAAATTCAGCAGCTCAACGTGCAGGTAGAAGACATCAACAAACTCGCCATTACTTCTAAAAATCTCGACTCGGCACTTCTCAAAAACCACGACAACGAGCACGACTTTACGGTGCTGGGCGGCAACAGTGTCGCTAAAGGTTCAGACAGTTTCTTCGGCACCATCGTCGGCCTGACTTCAATCGTTTCGGGCATCACGCTCCTCGTTAGTGGCATAGGTGTCATGAACATCATGCTCGTCGGAGTCACCGAACGAACCCGCGAGATCGGCATCAGAAAAGCGCTCGGCGCAACCGACCGACACATGCTCGGCCAGTTCCTTATCGAGGCGCTCCTCATGTGTGTCGCTGGCGCCGTCGTCGGCATCGTACTTGCCTACATACTCGCCTTTATCATCAGCTCACAACTTGCCTTCCGCCCAAGCGTTAATCCGCTCATCATCCTGAGTGGCTTTGGGCTCGCCCTAGTCGTCGGACTCATCTTTGGCCTCTACCCTGCTATAAAAGCAGCCAAAAAAGACCCTATCGAAGCACTCAGGCAATACCAATAGTCTTACCGAGTGTAGTCATCTTGAAGACGAACGATATCGTCTTCGTCAGAAGCATGCGCGGGGTCGACATGCTGCCAGATCTCAGCAACTAAGGTGAAGTGTTCAGTGTCATATGCACACAAGCGGTGTCGCTCACCTTGTCCGAACTGAACAACATGGCCTGGTTCCACATGCACCACATCGCCCTCGTCATCTGTCAGACTTTTGTTGTATGCTCCCTTGGTTAGAAATCGCCAGCGCTCAGCTCTCCTGTCATGAAACTGCCAGCTTAGTCGCTGTGCGGGCGCGACAAGCAAAAACTTAGGGCTCAGCTCGACACCATCCAGCCCCAAACATGCTTCCTGCATCGTAAGACCAGGAAAAAACTGCCCTATAAACCGCTCAGCCTCCTTATTTGCTAGCCGATAATAACCGCCCCACGGCTTTGAGTCGTTAACCTCCTCTACTTCATAGCCCATCTCATCGATAATTTTCTTAAGTTCCAGCATCATCGATTTAACGTCTAGACCGATAACAAGACCGAATCGTTCATCAAATATCACCGGATCAATATTCACTATCCTAGCTCCTTCTTAAACTTTTCAACTAGCTCCACCGGACTAGGGTCAACGCCATTTAATATACCGAGGTAGACACCCACGAAGTCACCGAGCAGCACGAGATAGAACATGTGCTCCTCGACACTTGAACCCCTTGCTTCCAGCCTATGTGCTTTTGGCCTCATGCCAGAAAGTAGGCGATCCGATATTTCGAATCTCTTCTGTGTGCGCTCATGCTCAAAACTTGAGACCAAGTCGATCACAAAGAACGGCTTCTCGGCAGGGTGTGAGGTCCAGCCCATAAATTCATTGTGGTTAAATTCTGGCAAAACACCCATCCATGCGGTATTTTTGCTGCTTTCATTGAAGCCTATCTTCCACTTATAAGCAGCAGGCGCCATAAGTGGCCCAGCATAGATTATCGGCGTCTTTCCTGCAGCCTTCACAGCAAGTTGCTTCGCGAGATTCTGGTCGGCTGGAACTTCTTTAAGCCATGTTTGAACCTCTGACTGTAGATGAGCGGCTACCTTGTCCAACTCACCCAACGCTCCGCGATCAGCTAGCCCATGCGCAACGACAATCTCTAGTAGTGCGCGATAAGCATAGAAAACTGCCATACGAGGCTGAACGGCCTTCGGTATAAGAACCAAAAGATCGCCGTGCTCCTGCGCAATTTGCTGCAGCTTTCCACCGCCGGTAGTAACGGCAATCCGCGCACCTTTTTCACGCGCTTGTGCCAGGGCAGTTAATGTTTCTTCTGTATTGCCCGAGTAGCTCGAGGCGATAACAAGAGTTGAACCATCCACAAACGCCGGCAGATTGTAGTCTTTGGAAACAACAAACGGCACTTTTAGTGTCGGCCATGTACGGAGGAACTCCGCCTGCAACGCACTGCCACCCATGCCCGTAAAGACCACATTGCGAATAGGATGATCTATTTGTACATCCTCAACCCCGTAATTATGGCTCAGTTGATGAGTTGTATCGGCCAAGAGACCGAGAGCATCTGACTTATCGCGCGACGCGATCACATTTTGATTATCGAGTATATCCATTCCTTCATTCTACCCGCTTTTCAGGCGGGCGTCATCTGTGATAAAGTGAAGGTAAATAAGCATAAATATTAATGAGGTGGGACATGGATATTTCTAACACGCCAAGTACGACTGACGACCAAGAACTGGCAAAGGTACTTGAAAGCATGAACGAGCAGGCAGACAACGCTCCTGCCACTGATCAACCAGTAGACGATGCAGCTGCAGCACCGGTTGCCGACGCTACCCCTGCACATGACGACGCCGTTGTCCCTGGTGATCCTGCCCTCTCGCTCGACGAAGTCAACATCCCGCCTTACCTCAACGAAGTTCAGGAACAGTCAGAGGCGCCTGAATTTTCACCCGTTGCTCCACCTGCCCCAGCCCCTGCACCAGAGCCACCAGTGGCACCCCAAGCCGCACCAGTCGTCGCGCCTGTCGTTGCAAGCCCTTCACCTGAACTCGAAAGCATCAAACGCAGTGCCCTCGAAGAACTGCGACCACTGGTCGACAAACTCGACCTGCCTGCAGACGAAAAGTTTGACACCCTCCTCTTGCTCATCCGTTCGACCGATGACCGTACCCTCGTAAGTGCCGCTCACGAAGCTGCGCAGCAAATTACTGATGACACCAAGCGTGCCCAGGCGCTTCTGGACGTGATCAAAGAAATCGATTACTTCTCTGGCCCTACGCCACAAGCCTGATTCTTTAGAAACAAAAGAGGCCTCCCGACGAGGCCTCTTTTTTATGGACAGGTTTCTAGTAGCCCATACCACCCGGCATAGAACCGGCAGCTGGAGCACTCGGTTCCGGCACATCAACCACCAGCGCGCCCATAGTCATAGCGGTTGCTGCTATGGAAACGGCATTTTGTACGGCCTGTCGAGTGACTGCAGCAGGGTCATCGACACCACTCGTAGTGAGGTCTACCACTTTGCCCGGGTTGTTGACATTCACACCATGACCAGGCTTCGCTGCTTGCACCTGAGCGAGAAGCGCGTCGGCGTTCAGACCGGCGTTAAGCATAAGCTGACGGAATGGTTCGTATAGAGCACTCCTGAGCACCGAACGGCCCGCAGCGAAGCTGTCAGCGCCTTTCAGGGCGATTTTATCGGCCAAGTTCACGAGTGTCACGCCACCACCAGGCACAATTCCCTCCGCAAGCGCGGCTTTAGTCGCCGCAACAGCGTCATCGACACGGAACTTCTTCTCGTCGATCTCAGTTTCGGTCGCGCCACCCACCTTGATGACGGCTACTTTGCCGCTAAGGGCGGCGGCGCGTTTTTCGTAGTTCTCCTTGTCGTATTCACTCGTCGCTGTTTCGGCGTGAGTACGAATCTGTGAAAGGCGAGCCTCGATGGTCGTCGCAGAGCCTGAACCCTCAACGATAGTTGTGGCGTCTTTGCTGACGATAACTTTGCGCGCCGAACCGACAACATCGAGCTCGACGTTTTCAAACGTCATGCCTCGGTCTTCAGAAATCACCTGCGCACCGGTCAGTACCGCTATGTCAGCTAGGACGTCTTTGCGACGGTCTCCGAAGCTTGGCGCCTTGACGGCTACGGTGTTAAACACGCCTTTGAGTTTGTTAAGTACCAGTATGCCAAGCGCTTCACCCTCGACATCTTCAGCAATCAACACGACGTCTTTCTTGCCAGCGCTGGCTAGCTTTTCGAGTAGTGGTAGGAATTCCTGGACACTCGAGACTTTGCGGTCGGTCACGACGATGGCCGGCTTCTCATACACAGCCTCCTGCCGGGCTGTGTCGGTCACCATGAGCGCACTGACGTAGCCACGGTCAAACGTAAAGCCTTCGACAACTTCAGATTCCATCTCAAGCCCCTGGCCTGCTTCAACGGTCACCACGCCGTCACGACCTACTTTGTCTATGACATCGGCGATCATCGTTCCAATCTGTTCGTCGCCAGCGGAGATAGTCGCAACCTCAGCAACACGGTTCTTTTTGCCGGTCACAGGCTCGGCCAGTTTCGCAAGTTCAGCAAGCACTTCGGCACCAGCCGCTTCAACACCTTTACGAAGCTCCATAGGGTTATGTCCGGCTGCAATCAGTCGGTTAGCCTGCTCAAGTATGTTGTAAGTAAGCACCGTCACAGTGGTCGTACCGTCACCAGCGGCTTTGTTCATCTTGGTGGCAGCTTGCTTTATAAGCTCGGCGCCCACACTGTAACCAAGTGTTTCGTCGTCAACGTCGGGCAGCTCGACTCCTTCGGCTACTGTCACGCCATCGTGCGTAACGGTTGGCCCCCCAAAACTTTTAGCTATCACTACATTGCGACCCTTTGGACCCATAGTGACTTTTACTGCGTTATAGAGTGCCTCGGCGCCACCAAGCACTCGGCGTCTTGCTTCGTCATCGTAGAAAACTTTTTTGGCCATAGCTCCTCCTAATTCACCTTCGCTAGGACATCGTCCTCTTTGACTATGAGATATTCAATGCCGTTCACCTTTAGTTCAGTCGTTGCATACTCTTTGTAAACAATCCTGTCACCCTTTTTGAGGCTCTTCACCTCTGGGCCAACCGCCTCGACGGTCGCAAATGCAGGTTTTTCTTTGGCAGTATCGGGCAAATACAGCCCGCTCGCTGTCTTTGTTTCGGCGGTCTCGCGCAGTGCAACGACGCGATCAGCCAGTGGTGTGAGTGGTGTGCTCATACGTTCTCCTCCGTAATGTTGTTAGTGGCTTCATTTTAGCCAAACCAACTAGCACTCGTCAAGGCAGAGTGCTAGTTATTCGATTGCGCGACTATTGACATTCTGTCGTGTTTATGCTATTATCATAAGATGAGGTCGTATCGGACGCCTCACGAACGGAAGGTATCACCGTGACCACTCGCGCCAACCCGATGTCCCCCAAGATGCACAAGGCGATGATCG
>CAYMMO010000056.1:0-5605 GCA_964391615.1 uncultured Candidatus Saccharibacteria bacterium | reverse complement strand
ATGGGTACGCATGTGTTCCACAGCCTAAGTAAGGTGCTGCGAAGCGCCGGGTACCAAACAACTGTTGGCGACGAAGGTGGCTATGCGCCACGAGTCAAAAACGGAAACCGCGAGCCGTTGCAGCACATCATGGATGCCATCCAAACCGCAGGACTACGACCAGGCAAAGACATCTCACTTGCGCTCGATGTTGCCGCAAGCGAGTTCTTTAAAGACGGCGTCTACTCGCTCAGCTCCGAGGGGCGACAGGTGTCGGCCGAAGAGTTGACCGACTGGTACGCTAGCCTTGCCGACAAATTCCCTATTGTCTCTGTCGAGGACGGTCTCGATGAGAGTGACTGGCCGCACTGGATCAAGCTCAACACGAAGCTTGGCAAAAAACTCCAACTCGTCGGCGACGACTTGCTCGTGACAAATACCGCCATCCTCGAAAACGCCATTCACGTCAACGCCGCCAACGCCATCCTTATAAAACCAAATCAGATCGGGACACTTAGTGAAACCATCCAGGCAGTTCTAATGGCAAAAAAAGCCGGCTGGAACACTATCATGAGCCATCGTTCTGGTGAGACCGAAGACACTACCATCGCTCACCTCGCTGTTGGACTTGGAACTGGGCAAATTAAAACAGGATCCCTCTCGCGTTCAGAGCGCATTTGTAAGTATAATGAGTTATTGAGAATTGCCGAAGCTGAGCCAGACCTGAAATTGGCCTCGCCATTTGGCAAAACATAAAGTAAAAGACGGGTGGGACACGTGGCAGTTATAACTTTTTACGAAACAACCAGCATGGACACGTTCCAGCTGAGTGACGGGCTGAAAAAGACCGATCATTTTTGGGAATTCAAACCCGACACCATCAACCTCGGCAACTTAAACCCCGAAGCTGAAGTTATCTCTGTCTTCATCGCTAGCAGCGTGACTCGTGAAGTCATGGAACGACTGCCAAAGCTCAAACTCATCGCAACCCGTTCGACCGGCTTTGACCACATCGACCTCGACTGCGCCAACGAACGCGGCATCACCGTCGTAAACGTCCCAACTTACGGCGAAAACACTGTAGCTGAACACGCATTTGCCCTTCTTCTTGCAGTAACCCGCAACCTTATCCAGACCGTGTCCGACACATCACTCGGCAAGTTTGTTGCAAGTCAGCACACAGGACTCGACCTCAAAGGACGAACGCTGGGTGTCGTCGGTATGGGACACATCGGCCAGCATATGGCGCGCATCGCCCGCGGCTTCGAGATGGACGTCATAGCTTACGATGTCCACCAAGACGACGAGCTGGCAAAGAAACTAGGCTTCACATATCGCACACTCAACGACCTTTTGAGCCATAGCGATGTAGTTACACTTCACGCACCACTCACCCCTGGAAATTACCATCTTATCAACCATCACAGCATCGAAAAGATGAAGCCCGGCGCCATTCTCATAAACACAGCGCGTGGCGAGCTCGTCGAAAACCGTGCCCTCATCACTGCCCTAAAAAGCAAACTACTTGCCGGTGCTGGGCTCGACACGATCGAGGGTGAGCACTATCTGTCGACTCAGGCGCTCATGGACGCCATCACCAACAACGCTACCGCGCCTCTTGCCTATGAATTTGCGTCGGAAGACCGTGTGCTACTCCAGCTACCAAATGTTGTCGTGACGCAGCATGCTGCCTTTAACACTGCCGAAGCCATAAAACGCATCAACGATGCGACCTGTGAAAACATCGTGAAATTCTGGTTTGGTGAAATTCCACACAAGGTTCAGGCCGCAAAAAGTTCGGGCAAGCTCGTCATCATTCGTCATGGTGAGTCAGAGTGGAATGCACTCGGCAAATGGACTGGCATCACTGACGTTCACCTGACTCAGGGTGGCATAAACCATTCCGCACACCTTGGCGAAGCGCTCAAAGATATCGAGTTCGACTACGCCTTTACCTCCCAGCAAATCCGCACCCGCGAGACCCTTGAGGCGCTTATGAATGGCTCAGGACAGCTCAGTTTGCCTCACGAAGCAGCCCGAGCACTCAACGAGCGTGACTATGGCGTATACACCGGTATGAACAAAGGACAGATCAAAGAAATGATCGGCGATGTCGCCTTTGACGAGCTCCGACGTAGTTGGGATGGACATGTTGAAGGGGGCGAATCGCTCGAACAAGTCTACCAACGAGTCCTACCCTTCTACCTACGTATCGCCCTGCCGCGCCTGCGTCACGGCCAAAACGTGCTCATCGTGGCCCATGGCAACTCCATACGTTCGCTCATAAAGTACATCGAAAACATTTCCGACCATGACATTGGTGGAACTGAGATGATTCAGGACGAAGCCCTCGTCTACGAAGTAGATAGCGAAGGCCGCCAAAAAGACAAAAAAGTTATTGCTTCGACTAGCTAGAGTTTTTTGAGCAACTGCTTCACGTGACCTTCATTGACACCGTTTGTGATGTTGGTAAACCCATGCATCATAAGAATTTGGCTCACGGTGTTTGAGCGTGCACCACTGCGACAATACACGACAATGTGATGGTCTTTGGCGATGCCCTGAAGTGGCTCAGGAAGCTCGGCGCTCATAAATTGAGCTGGTGGTATGTTGATTGCGCCGTCGACATGACTGACGGCGTACTCGAAGTCTTCTCGAGTATCGATAATAAGTTTGTTCATACTATACATTGTATAGTATTTTGACTAAGAAATCACTGGCATTTTGCGGTACCAAGCTTTATCTTCAAGCTCGGCCAAGATCGCTCGTACTACAGTTTTACGTGTCACAAGAAGTTTTGCCGGGCCGCCTTCCGTGAGGTGGAATGCCTGCACTGGCCCATCGCTAAGTTTGAGCACCCGCATGACCGTCCAGTTCGTCGAGGACTCTCGAAGGACCGCAGCGTGCGCGATGCCGTCATGAATACGTTCTGGGTCGATAAGTTTTATAGCAACATTTAGCACGCGATCAATCAATGAAGGAGTATCCTCTGCGCCGCGTACTCCAGTACCCGTCAGGCTAATGAGCCGTTTGATCCCCTGTTCATGCATAACACTCAACACCAACGACATGATCTCGGTCTGCACAAATGACGGACTGTTTTTTACATGCCCGACCAAGCTTACGACCGCATCGGTCCCACGAAGTAACTCGGCGACATGCGCTTTGTCAGTAGCATCACCACGCACAAGCGTGAGCCGCTCGTGTTTTGGAAGCTGCTCTTGCCCACGAACGCCAGCCCGCACAGTATGCCCAGCATGCAGTGCACCGTCGACGAATTCCCTACCCGACCTACCGCCTGCGCCTATAACTGCTATAACCATAAGCCTAGTATAGCTGAGTTAACGAATGTCGTGGAAATGAAATAAGTTTATCCACGCTATTGCGAGCATGTGTGTCGGCACGCTGTACACTTTGTTTTCGCAACCCTGAAGTCTGCTGTCATCAATATGGACCGTGTAGTCGAGCCGAGAATAAAGGCTGCGAATGCGTTCAACTGGTAGATCAGCATCAGCATGGAGACGGTCAACAGCTGCAACTGCCGGTTTGAGCGCAACATTCTTGCTGCTGTAGCCTTCTCCGACGGTACGTGCACGCTGATTTTTCCCGCACACCGTCACACAGCGCGCCTTTGCCTGCGCGCAGGCCAGCAGTGCGATTGCGCCACCGGCGCTTTCACCAACCAAAACGACTTCCGCGTCTTTTGGCGCATTTTTGACTGCTTCTACGACTCTTCGTACCTTCCGCTCGTATGATTCCCCGCTCGACCAGTGCATAGAGACTAGCTCAGCCGTAACCTCGTGTCGCCATGACCATGTGCGTAGCATAAGCTGGCGCACGCCGTCGTAACTATCACCCAAGCCCGCCACGTATATAAAGTGTTGACGCACGACGTTAGACTTTGCCCAAAATTATAGTCAGCTCTTTACCTTCGACTTTAACATCTTCTCTGTGACCGTCAGCTTCACCGATTGTTGCGAGCGTTTCAGCTTCCAGGATGCCCACATATTCATTGACGGCAGTCGCGAGCTCATCATCTTTGGTTTGCAAGTAAAGTCTTATGCGATCATCGACATTCAGCCCGGCGTTTTTGCGAGCAGCTTGTACGTGCCGAATGATCTCACGCATCAGACCCTCGCGTTTGAGCTCAGGGGTGATCCGCTCATCAATCGCCACTTCTGCACCCTCAAGCACCGTCTTTACGTTCAGCTCTTCCAGCAGGATCGGCGCAAAGTCAAAAGCCGTACCAAGATTTGGCACCGTAACACTCGCTAGCGGTTGGCGGACTTTGAGCTGGGCTTTTGCGCGGAGCATGAGCCCAACATTTACGTACTCTCGAGCCTTTTCCATGTCGTTCATGACGAGCTCGTTGACATGCCCGGCCGGTAGCCAGTCCTTCAGGTGTATAGACTCTTTGTCGCCAGTTAGGTTGTGGTAGAGCTCTTCGGCGAGAAAAGGCGTAAATGGCGCCAGTAGGTATGACAATCGAACAAGTACATAGTGCAGCGTTCGGTACGCCATCGCCTTGTCATCGTCATCTTCGCTCTTCCAGAAACGTCGGCGACTACGACGAACATACCAGTTACTAGCATCGTCCAAAAACGGCAATATTGGACTCATCGCATCTGGGAAATTGTACTCATCCATGTTTCTCTCTACCTGCGCCACGAGCTGGTGAAGGCGTGAAATGATCCAGGTGTCGAGTGGGTTCGAGCAGTCCTCGAGCGGGTCTTTCAGTTCCCCGTCGAACTCCCAGCCATCGACTTCGGCATACATAGTGAAGAAGTCGTACATATTCCAAATCATACTGAGTTTGCGCGCAACGTCACCGACTTCTTTGTCTTGAAGTGCAAAGTCTTCGCCGTTAAGAAGCGGGCTAGAAAGCAGCAAAAAGCGCAGGCTGTCAGCGCTAAACTTGTCCATGAGCTCGTTTGGATCGGTATAGTTTCCGTAGCTTTTGCTCATCTTGCGGCCGTCATTTCCGGCCACGTTACCTGTGACAATGACGTTTTTGAAGCTGTTTTCACCAAACAACGCCACGCTCATGGCGTGCATATAGTAAAACCAGGCTCGGACCTGCCCTATGTACTCGACTATGAAGTCTCCTGGGAAGTTTTCTTCGAACTTCTCACGGTTTTCAAACGGATAGTGGAACTGTGCAAATGGCATCGAGCCTGCCTCAAACCAACTATCCATGACCTTGTCGACACGCATATAGACTTCGCCATCAATTTCGAAAGTAATGTCATCCACCCATGGGCGATGATAGTCCTCTAGCTCAACCCCGGAAAGCTCTTTGAGCTCCTCATAGCTACCCACAACCCGAACTTTGCCTGACTCCGTTTTCCATACCGGCATTGCGGTGGCCCAGAAGCGATCACGTGAGATGTTCCAGTCCGGCGCTTGCTCGACAGTTTTTTCGAACCGACCATGTTTTACGTGTGTCGGAAACCAGTTGATCGGACCATTTTTTTCTAGCATCTTTTCACGCTGTCCGTCGATGTCCATAAACCAGCTTGGGTGCGCACGGTACATGAGCTTTGTCCCACAGCGGTGACAGTGCGGGTAACTGTGTTTTATGTAATCGATCCTGAGCACGACCCCACGCTCGTGGAGCGTCTTGGCT
>CAYMMO010000055.1:0-5628 GCA_964391615.1 uncultured Candidatus Saccharibacteria bacterium | reverse complement strand
GCGTTGGCAGCTAGTTCAGTGCTGGTGACGACGCCGGCGGCGATTTGAGCGTTAGAGGCGGTGCCGGAAAGGTCGCCACCCATGGTTGGGTCACTGGCTGCGGGTAGCTGTGCGCTTGGCACCTTGCCTGTTCCGTCGAGGCTCGCCACACCGTTGACGGCACCTTTTTGTGAAGCATCAAGTTTTAGGTTGAGAGCTGTTTGAGTAGCGGTTGAGACTGGTTTGTTGGCATCGCTTGTGTTGTCAACGTTGGCAAGGCCTACGTCAGACTTAGCGAGCCCAAGGTTGGCGACAGAAACATCAAGATCTATGGTGTCATTGCCGGCATTGTCGACGACTGTCAACTTCGTGCTCGCGGCACGAACTTTTTTCAGCTCGAAATCGACACCAACTTTTTGTTTGTAAACACCTACACCACCTGTACCGATGTTTGAAGCTGTGTTTGACTCACCACTTCCACTAGCAGCTGCAGGAGTAATCCATTCAAAGCCAGTTCCGTTATAACTAAGAACTTCTCCAGTCGCTGGAGTATCGCTGCTTAGTTTGTCGGGTGTTATAGCCCCAGCAGCACCACCGCCATCTATGCGGGCACTTACTGCCGAGTCGAGCGTCGAGTTAGTTACGACACCATTTTTAAGCGTACCGTCAGCATTGTGAACAGTACCCAAATAAGCGTTGAGGACATCCCCCCACGTTCCTACGTCTCCACCAGGTTGAGGCAATCGAGCCATAATCTATAGTCTCCACTCTTTTGTCCAGCTCTCACACTAGGACAATTTTATGTTCAAAGTACTTATGTTATATATTAACGCGTCTTGGGGCCACCGTAAACACCAGCGCCAAACCCAGTTGTCTGCGCCTTGGCGCCAAAACTGGTTAATGTCCGCGCAGCGGCTGCAGCACCCGAAAGCGCTAACAGCGTCAAACCGACGTGCTTCAAGAACTCACGCCTGTCAACTTCTTTGCTAAGCATAGACTGAACTTCGTTTCTCATACTTTTTCCTTTTTGTTTTTACTTACACTTTGACATAAGCATAAAGCGATATAGTCAAGTCGTCAAGTCTTTTTAGGGCCCTACCCTTTAGAGCGGCCGACGGATACCGTCAACAGAGCGCACTGGCCTCCGGATGCCGGGACGAGGAGCTGCAGAAATCTGCGGTTTTACCCTGGTTAGAGTGCGCGTACGCATTGGCACCACATCGAAGCTCCTCCCCTTCCTGTCTAGTGGAGGCGTGGATTGCTGTGTAGAACGTACAGGATGTCGCACTGGAAGTTGTGACGCTGAAACCGAGATGGAAGGCGGTTTTACTAACGGTCTCCTAGCTACTGCTGTTTGAGTCCGTCGTTGTGCCACATTGCCAGACCTCGCTCGTCGATTCATCATAAATACCGCGACGACACCCAGCTGATAGATGAGTATGATCGGCAGTGCTATGAGCGTCTGGTTAAATACATCTGGAGTCGGAGTGATCATAGCGGCTGCAATGAATGAGCCGATGAGCACGTACTGCTGGGTGGCAAGTAACCCACCTTTTTGAAAGGGCGATACCCAGTTCCAGAACAAAAGAAGTAGCGGTAGCTGAAACAACACCCCTAGTCCGAGCAAGTACGCCACCACAAAACTCAAGTAAGAGTCTGCTGTTAGATTTGCTTGGACAAATGTGCCAGCAAATGTAGTTAAAAATTTCAGTGCGGCCGGAATTGCGACAAAATAACCGAAGCTAACGCCTGCAGCTAACAGTAGTATGGAAGCCAGAATAACCCTCAACGAGTAGCGCCTTGCGTGCGCAGGAAGCGCTGGTGCAATGAACCGATAAAGGTTGTAAATGAGCACTGGCGCTGTCGCGATCACTCCTGCATAGAGCGTGACTGAAAAGATAAAGCTAAACCCACCAGCAGGCGTAAGATACACCAGCTTTTGCTGTCCGATAGGTGACATCACGATATGAACGAGCAAGTCGCGGATGTTATAGGCGAACGAAGATGCCACCACAAACACAATCGCCACTATAGCAAGACGCCATCGCAGTTCAGCAAGGTGATCTGCGATGGGTCGGGCAGCAGTCGAATTGGTTTTAGTTGTTCGGGTCGTTCTTGTCGACATCGTTGTCTGCCGACTTACTGTTTTTCTTGACTTCGTCCATGCCCTTCTTCAGCTCACCGGCTGAAGAACCAAGGCTACGAGCCAGCTCTGGAAGTTTCTTTGCGCCAAACAAAAGAAGCAGGATTACCAAGATTACAATCAGCTCAGGCGTTCCGAGGCCGAGAATATCTGCAAAATACGTACTAGTCATTGTCTATTTCCCTCACTTAGTGTATTACTAAGTATAGTAACGCTTATAGTTAGCAAAATCAACAAGGTGAAAAATGAATCCATTAGCTTTTTTATACATCGTAGGTGCATACAACTGTGGCGCATATGGCGCCGGTAATTTCAACGAGGGCACCTGTGAAGCACAAGCAGCCGGTGGCGCCCTGGCCTACACCGGAGAGCCATGGTTCATCATGCTGGTGCTCTCTGTCGTCATCATTGGATTGTCTGTCGGGCTTTTCTTCTGGAAAAAATCCAAAAAATCTAAGTAGTTTCTAGCGCATACGAGCGAAGTAAAGTATTGCCGCCATCACCACGATGGCAAGCGCTAAGTACACCCAAATTGGCGCCATAAGAACGTACTGCGAGGACGTTTTTGATATGGTCAAGAAATCACTTGTAGTAACAACTTTGAAGAGGCCGAATGTCGGGGCTTGCTTCCACTCGGTTACCATTTTTCTCGAAGTGTCGGGCAGTACCGGGTATTCTTTGTCTTCAGAGAATTTCTTGTTACCAAAAATGTCACTTATCTCAGTGTGGTTTTTGACCAAAAAGTCAGCGTTGCCCGTATTTTTGACGGTCGTATGTGCAATAAGTGGAGCGGTGAACTGAAAGAATGGTACAGACTGCTCGGACACATCACCGCCAAGACGGTATTCACCTTTCACGGTTGCATACAGGATCATCCCGACTCGTTTTTGGCGCGCGACAGATGTAGCATCAGGCTTACCCGATGCCTGTGTTTCGGCAAAAATAACTCCGTAGTGACCACCGGGGGCAGCATCTTCAGAAACTGCCAGGGTATACGGAACTACCAGGGTTTCTCCAGGCTCGATCCGGTACTGCTCTTTTTCAAAACTCACCCACCTATTTGCGTCGCTCATCGGTGACTTGCTGAAATAGTCCGGGTCGTATGTCTCGCCTTTTACGAAATATGGCTGCGCGTACACCTTGAACGTATAGGCAACTTTGCCGTCGTTCACGATCTTGAAATCGTCCTGTTTTTTCGCGCCAGCATCGAGACTATACCGCTTGTTTACAGGAGAAAGTGTAATACTCTCTACTGTTGAGAGGTCTGCTGCACTCGCGTATCCAGAAAACAAACTCGCAACGACAAGGCCTCCGAAAAAGCCCGCCAAAAGACCCTGTCTAACTACCCTTATCATGCTAAAGATAATTGTAGACTAGTTCGTAGTAGCTGTATAGGTAACGATGTCTGAGTACGTTCCGTTAGGCTGAGAGGTATTTGCCTTGGCTGCCCACCAGACAGTCGTGGTATCGTTTGAAGCCGCGCTTCCTGTGGTTTTCAACGTAACAGCTGAACCGCTAGCAGGAACCCCTGCCCATTTCGAAGTACTTGAGCCGTTGCTGTTCTCGGTGCTGTAGCTGGCATCAAAACCGCCGGCTGACGCAACTGCGTATCCCCAGGTGCCGTTAGCCAGCGCGGTTGGCGCAGCGAACGTTCCCGAATGCGCAGTAAAGGTATTACCGCCGCTGACAAGTGTCGTTGTAGCGTCGTTATCCTCAAGCGTCAGTGCATACCCGGTTGAGTTGTTGGTATTTACGGTCACAGTGTCACTTGCACTAGTGACTACACCTCCAGAGGTTGGTGTAAGCGAAAGAGCCACTGGACTCGCAGTAGTAATACTGATGGTCGAGCCGACCGTCGCGTTGATAGTAGTGTTTGCCGACGAGCTAGCTGCTGAGGCGACTGCAGGCGCAACAGCAAGACCAAATACTGCAAGCGCAAGCGTAGCACTTAAAGCACGTCTTCCTATGGTGGTGGTCATTTTATATGTCCTTGTTTTTTTGTTTTAGGCCTAACCTATGCGCAGATTGTAGCAATAAGCACTAGCTTTGTCAAGATCTACGCTGCCTGTCGCTCCCCTTGTAGGGCTTCATTAAACGCCGCTGCTACTAGGTGAGGATGGTAAATCTGTGCGTTATGGCCTACATATGGCGCCTCGACGGGCACAATTCGCACTCCGATACCCTCCAGAACTCTCCGAAGCTGCCGAGGATTCACCAAACCATCGTCTTTTGTCTCAATTGCGCTCAACGACATTCCTTGATCCAACAGCTCGGATGCCTCTGCTCCCACCCTGACGGTCGCGGCGTCAATCGCCAGCTTCCCCATAGCTGGGAGGTTTCGCACTATATATCCTGCCGCCTCTTCGCCGATCTTTAGCGCCTGTCCCGACATATGCCTGAGTTCCCGCGCAACGCTATCAACAGCACGTAGTACCTGCACACCACCAAAGCCGGCCGGTGACTGAAGGACTAGCTTGTCGGTGCGCGTCATATCGTCATGCACCGCCAAAACCATGTTTGCCCCCCCTTTAGAGTGACCGTACCCCACTATCTGGTCGGTCGCACGCTCAATGAGCACTGACGACTGGACCGCGTCCAGAGCAGCCGCTACCTCATCTGGATAGCATCCAACTGCATCTGCATGTGCAGTCGAAATGGTTTCATACCCAAGTCGTGCGAGCTCATTGGCAAACGCCGCATACACTCGCCGCTTCGCAACAATTCCTGGCGCCATAACGACAGTCGTGTGGGGATTTGTCGGTAATACCCTTGTCCACTCAAGGGTACGCTTGCCAACACGCAAATTGCCGTCCCACATACGAGCTCCCGGAGGTAGCGCGAATCTCTCTGCCATAACGTGAGCCTAGCACAAAAAAATACGCCACGTCTACGGGCGTATTTTTTATGGAACGTTTTGGCTAGTTCGTAGTAGCTGTATAGGTAACGATGTCCGTATAGGTACCGTTAGGCTGTGACGTAGTAGCTTTTGCTGCCCACCAGACAGTCGTGACGTCGTTTGAAGCGGTCGTACCAGTCGCCTTCAGTGTTTGTGGCGAACCACTTGCAGGAACCCCTGCCCACTTCGAAGTACTCGAGCCATTGTTGGTTTCAGTTGAGTACGAAGCATCAAAGCCACCGAGAGTCGCGATAGCATATCCCCAGGTACCGTTGGCAAGTGCAGTTGGTGAGGCGAACGATCCGGAGTGTGCAGTAAAAGTATTACCACCACTCACCAGCGTGGTCGTTGCATCTGCATCTGCAAGTGTCAACGTATACCCTGCGGTATTGTTCGTATTCACCGTCACTGTGTCACTAGCGCTGGTGACGACACCACCTGCAGTCGGGGTCAGCGAGAGCGCTACCGGACTTGCAGTTGTAATGCTGATAACTGAGTTGACAGTTGCGTTGATGGTTGTGTTTGCTGAATGGTCGGAGAAGGTGTTACCTCACTTGTTGGTGGATGGCCCATACAAGTATGAGGAGATGCCTGGGGAAGATCAGTTCGC
>CAYMMO010000054.1:0-5632 GCA_964391615.1 uncultured Candidatus Saccharibacteria bacterium | reverse complement strand
CTACGAACATCACTAGCGCGATGTTTACGAGCATGTAGGATCGACTCAAAGTGCGCCATGTAGAAGTCAGCGACAGTAGCTCGTACGATGGCGTCGGTATGCCATGGAAACGAACTGGAGGCAGCGCAATCAAGAATCCTAGTGCCCCAAGGGCAAGAATACCCGTAAACACTAACTTTGGGCTAACTGGAAGCACTTTTGCAAGTAGTGCTCCCCGGCGATTCAATTTCTCCCAGACCATTATTACAATCAAGCTGCTCGCAATTACTACCAGCACAAGGCTTAACCCGATGCTGTCTTCCCCGATCCCACAAGTCAACCCACCACGCACAACCTCAACAAAATGATGGTAGCGATCTGCTCCGAATACTTTCTCGAAAACAGGGTGAAGAATGAATGGTGTCAAGTATTCTTGAGGGTAGTTACTGCATGCCTTTGCCTCTACTATCACGTTGCCTCTGGATGCAGCGACATTAGAGTTGATTTGTTCACTCGAGTTCAATATGACGAGTGCTAGTGGCGCCAACAAGGCCACGATGGAACCTACGGTAAACGCGAGCAGCCTAAACTGTCGTCTAACAGCCTCGTCTTTTTTCAACTTCTGTGTCCAAAATGATTTTCTAAACAACCCTTTTTCGGTCACGAGCCAGGCCAAGCCAAATGCCAGCATCGTCAGACCCGCAAAGAGAGAGAAATAAGGGTCAAAATATACCGCTACCGCGAACAGTAGCGCCAAGTATACGGCATCCCGCTTTCGTCGGTACTTCATGAGCCGCAAGAACAGCCATATAAGACCTATAAATATTGCCTGGTATCCATAGCTGGGATGTCCCCCGACCTTCATTTGGTAATAAGGACTGAATGCAACCGCATAGCCCGAAAACAATGCAATCCAACGATTCTTTGTAAGAAACAGCACTAGCCCCATCATCGTAAGAGCACTGGCCAAGAAACCAATGATATTCACTAGATTATAGCCGCATATCGGGCCCGCAACACCCATCAACGAGCTAATGAGTACTGGCTGCAAAATAAGGCTGTAACCAACCGGACTGTATAGGTTGTCGCCATAAGGCGCATTGGTCATGCTCGTGTAGGCTCCAAGCAAACCCTGATTTTCAGGAAGTGAGCTCCGCCATATCGGACCCGCAGTGTTATCCCCAAACCCATACGTCGTAGTCGTGCACTGTGTGACTGAAGGCCCCATGTAATAGAGTGTGAAAAACGAATAGACAAGGACTGCAAAAAAAATAAACCAGTTTTTGCGCAGTACACCCATGTGAGCTTCAAGCCATCGTTTCACTCGAGACATATGTACTTATTCTACAGCATAGAGCACCACTTAGAGTGATATACTAACAGCAAATGAAGAGCCCTCTCGTAAGTGTTATCGTGCCGACAAAAAACTCCTCCCGCACCCTTGAGGCATGCTTACGGTCCATCAAAGACCAAACCTACAGTTCGATCGAGATTATTGTCGTCGATAACTTTTCCAGTGATTCGACTCCAGATATCGCCCGTCGCTTTACTAAGAAGTTCTACAGCAAGGGCCCTGAGAGAAGCTACCAGCGAAACTTCGCCGTCGAGAAGGCCACAGGTGAATACGTATTTATCATAGACAGTGATATGAAGCTTGAGCCAAACGTCGTTGAAGAATGTGTTCAGCAAATGAGCGTCCAGGGAACAGTTGGCGTAACCGTTCCAGAGATTTCATTTGGTGAAGGATTCTGGGCACAGTGCAAACGTCTTGAACGGAGCTTCTACGTTGGTGTGCCCTACATGGAAGCGGCAAGGTTCTTCCGACTTGCAGACTTCGTCACCGCGGAGGGTTACGACGTCAGCATGGTGAGCGGCGAAGATTGGGACCTGTCGCAGCGAATAGCCGCAAAAGGCACCCTCGCTCACGCTTCATCATTCATTCATCATGATGAAGGTAAGATTTCCCTACTAACAACTATCAAAAAGAAGCTGTACTACGCAAAGTTATTTGCATCCTATAAGGATGCGGCAAACGATCGCAAAAATGTCGCAAAACAAACAAACTTGATTGGTCGTTATTGGCTCTTTCTTTCTCAGCCCAAAAAACTATTTAGAAACCCACTATTAGGCATGGGCATGTTATTCATGAAAACTTGTGAATTCTTTTTTGGCGGATTAGGCTTCCTGGCTGGACAGCTCTTCGGCAGGCGACGATGAAGAAATCAGTGGCATTCTTCGCACTATTCAGTGTAGTCGCTTCAGCGCTCAACTACATTGTTTACCCCTTACTGGCACGCCTCCTCCCTGCCAATGATTATGTAGACATAACGGTTGCACTTTCTTTATTCACACAAATCTCAGCTTATCTTTCATCTATCATTGCCATAACGATAGGTATCTCAAAAAAACATCCACTAAAGGCAACTGAGACTATATCTCAGTTACAGCTATTTCTCTTGAGATCCTTTTTGGTATTGGCAGCCCTGCTAATGCTTTTGTCGCCACTGCTGCTGCCACCACTTCATGTTCAGGTGCAGTTTATTATCCCGATATGTCTCATGATGCTCTTTTCAATTCCTATCACAATCATCTCCGGATACTTGAACGGCTTAAATGCGATGACAAAGCTAGGCAGTGTAGCACTCATCTCCGCAACAAGTCAGTTTGTAATTGCGCTCTGTACGGCTGCGGTAACCCACAACGCCCTTGCGACAATGCTTTCAATGGTGCTCGCTCAATTATTAACAGTAGCGATTCTGTACAAGTCCTTCTCTTCGATGAGCCTACCTAAGCTGCTGCCAGATACACGTCGGTCTGCCGCTAACCACCTGACTAAACGCCTAAAGATATACACTCTTTTTGCCGCGCTTTCAATTATGGCAATTAGCCTGGCCCAAGTGGCAGATTTGCTTCTGGTGAGAAGACTCTACGGCATAGACACAAAATTCTACACAGATATATACGTCATCAGTCGAGTGGTATTTTTTGCAGGCATGATCCTAATATGGCCATTCCTTGGAAGTATTAAAACAGCCACACTAAAGCATAACGTTAGACCGTATCTTACTCTTGTGGGATTTTTCATTGCGATGGGACTCGCCGCATCAATTGCTCTCTGGTTAGGCGGACAGACTATTGCGAATATTCTCTTCGGGGAAATATACAATCCAGAGCTGATTGGGGAGATAGGCTTTCTGTCGGTCATGTTCAAAGTATTCATGTTGATAATAACCGCCACCGTCCTCTACTACGTAGTACTCCACCGAACAGCCGCAATCATCATAGCCTCCTGGTCATCATTGCTCCTGGTCTGCTACGGATTGCTACTAAATACCCATAGGAGCATCGCGAGTGTTCTACTTGATCTCAACTATCTGCTAGGAGGAACGGCACTAATTTGCTTGGGCTGGCTGATATTTGAGGCCTATCGCAAAAAAACCACCTCTTAGACTCGCAATTATCATCTGATAAATATATAATTGAACTTATATGATTAAACTTATCAAATCAACTTTTCATAATGAGAAAGATACAAAAAATAAGCTCGTAGATTTCATCGCAAACGCAGAAATTCTCAGTTTCGGACCAGAGTGTCAGAAATTTGAAGCAGGCTTCTCTAACTGGCAAGGTCGAAAACACACGACATTCGTAAATAGCGGAAGCTCTGCGAATCTCGCCGTGATTCAGGCGCTCCTAAATCTGGGTCGCATTAAGCCTGGTGACAAGGTTGGCTTCTCTGCACTTACCTGGTCAACCAACGTTATGCCTCTCATTCAGCTTGGTCTCGAAGTTGTCCCGATCGACGTTGAGCTTGATACACTGAACGTTTCGAGCAAAATGCTCTCTTCTGTGCTTGAGAGTACGGACATCAAGATGTTGTTTCTCACAAATCTACTTGGATTTTGCGACGACATCGATGCAATAAAAGAACTGTGCGACGAGAACAGCATCATCCTTGTTGAAGACAACTGCGAATCACTAGGCACTGTTTACAAGGGCCAAAAACTTGGAAACTTTGGAATAGCTAGCACCTTCTCTTTTTATGTCGGTCACCATATGTCGACAATTGAGGGTGGCGCAATATGCACCGATGATGATGAACTAGCGGACATGCTAAGCCTTGTGCGTGCACATGGCTGGGATCGAAACCTTGCCGAAAAACAACAACTCGACATACGGACGAAGCACAACGTCAATAGTTCATTTTACTCCCGTTATACCTTCTATGATCTAGGCTATAACCTCCGACCAAGTGAAATAAATGGGTTTATAGGAAATCTCCAAATCAACTACCTTGACGAGATAGTCGAAACGAGACAACGCACCTTTAAGCGTCTCGCGGATGAGCTTTACAAGTTAAGCGACCACTTCTTCCCTATTCGCTACGACCACCTTGATGTTGCTTCAAATTTCGCCGTGCCGCTCATTTGCAAATCCCAAGAGATTCGCGACAAGTTCGTGGAGTTATGTGATGGCAAAATTGAATTGCGTCCAATAGTAGGTGGTGACATGACAAAACAACCATTCTTTGGGAAATATCAAACTTCAACACTAGCGAACTCTAACTCTGGCCTAATTCATGACCAGGGCCTCTACTTCGGTAATAATCCCGAACTAACCGAGGACGAAATCTTGGAAATTATCGCTACGTTTACTTCGTAATGGCAACTAAGAAAACTCTACACGTACTTTTTACTGGCTTGGTTTTTCCAAAGGTTATAACTGGTGGCGATCAATTATTTCTTGATATCGCGCCTCGACTGCCTAAAAATATCAAGATTACAATTATTACTCCGCACTTTTCGAAAGAGTACTGGAAAGATATCGACACATCAAACATAACCTTTAGGTTTTTGCCCAAGAATCCCTTTGAGTTCAAGTCAAATCCACTCCTGATCTTTATTTCATACGTTATCAGGGCGTTTCAAACCTACCGCATACTTAAAAAAGAACCCGAGCTCCAGACTATTTATTCATGCTCAGATATTGCTTACGCCGATATATGGCCTGCCTACTTTGTCATGCGTAATCGCAAAGGAGTCAATTGGCTTACGAGGGTTTACCACATCCTACTTAGTCCCAAAGAAAGACAGGGCAACTACGTTACAAACGCCGTAGCCTACTACTTGCAGCGACTCAGCTTTAGGATGATGAAAAAACGCAGCACAACAATCTTTGCCCTAAACAACAAGCTTCACTCACAGATGCTGGAGCTCGGATTCCCAAAAGAGTCCACCGCTGTCCTAGAGGCAGGGATAGACTATAGCGCAATAAGGAAACATAAAGTTGGCAAGAGCTACTCATATGACGTCGCTGTGCTCGGTCGTTTAACCCCTGTGAAAGGTATATATGATGCGGTCGAGATGTGGTCAAAGGTCCATGAGGCGATGCCCGGTGCCACCCTTGCATGGATGGGAGGCGGTAGCCCTGAGATCAAAGCAAAAGTTGAGCGTCAGCTAGAGGAGCGGGGATTATCGAGCACGTTTTCGTTACTAGGGTATGTCGACAAAGATGAAGTATATGACGTCATGAAGTCAGCAAAAGTCTTTCTATGCCCTGACCACGAAAACGGCTGGGGCCTAGCGGTATGTGAAGCGATGGCATCAGGGCTACCGGTCGTATCATATGATCTTGATATCTTTGGTAATGTCTA
>CAYMMO010000053.1:0-5651 GCA_964391615.1 uncultured Candidatus Saccharibacteria bacterium | reverse complement strand
CCATCCATAGACAGCAAGATGGTTGAGAAACTTGAACGTACCGAAGGATGGGTAACGACATAACTTGTATCGACATGTTCAGCATCGAGTTCACGGAGGACATTTTGCGAAGCCGGATCTGTTGAGCCCAACACCCAAAAGTAACGACTATGCAAACCTTGTCGCGCAAACGTGACCGCGACATTCGTGGCATTGCCGCCCGTCATAAAGTACGCTTCGGCGATGTCAAGCTTTGCCCCAAGCGGAAGGTGCGTATAAGCTACCTTGCCCTCTTTGTGAGGATCAAACTCGTCGTCACGTAAGTAAACGTCTTGGGTTGCCTTACCTATGCAAAGTATGGTCGGTGTTTTCATCGAACCGCTTTGTCTGCGCTCCCAAACGCATCGATTTTTTCTTCAACAACTTTTTGGACAGCGTCTTTGACTTCGTCCATTAGCTTCACTAACGCAAATTCTTCAGGATGTTCAGCCAGCACCTTTTCAACGGTTTTGCGGAAAGAATAGCGCATGTCTGAGTTGATGTTGATCTTGCTCACACCGATTCGAGCAGCTTCTTCAAAGTAGTGGAGCGGCGTACCTGAACCACCATGAAGCGATATTTGACATGGAATTGCTTCGCGAATCTGCTTCAGGAGTTCTAGGTCGAGCTCTTTTGGCACAGGATACTTACCATGGAGGTTTCCGACCGCTGCAGCGTACGTATCGATACCTGTTGCTTCCACGAATGACCTTGAACCTTCTGGTGTGCTGAAGGTCTTACGAATCTCCTCATAGTCGATCGCCTCTTCATGTACATTTGACGACCCACCAAAGTAGTGTGGCTCAGACTCAACAAGTGCTCCGGTAAATTTGGCGTACTCGACAACTTCACGAGTTTTCGCAATGATCTCTTCCTCGGTAGCATCGTGGTTGGCCTGCGAAATGTCTATATGGATGAACTCATAGCCGGCATCAATGGCCGCCTTGCAAGCTTCAACAGTTGGACTGTGGTCGAGGTTGATATACATCTCTATGCCGTACTCTTCTTTGTAGTTGTCAACGAGGTCGCGTAGATTCTCTAGTCCAAGAGCTTTCACTTCACCATCACTCACCTCTACAAGCACCGGGGCATTTTTTGCTTGTGCCGCACGGGCGATAGCGATCAATGTTTCCTGGTTGTCGATGTTGAAGGCGCCTACAGCGAAGTGTTGCTGGCGGGAGCGCTGCATGAGGTGCCTTGCCTTGACACAGTTGTTTCGGATTTGCGCAACAGATAAGCTCATGAATACCCCTTATTTCTTTGAACTATTTATAAAATCATGCGCAGCCTCGGCAATGTGCTTACCAGTAAGGCCAAAATGCTCCAGCAGCTCCGCGGGGCTACCCGACTCACCAAAGTGGTCCTGCATACCCATACGACGAAGTGGCAGTGGTGCTTTTTCACTCAGCAGCTCTGCAATCGCGCCACCAAACCCACCCGCAACTTGAGCTTCCTCGACACTCAGAGCCCGTCCAGTTTTTTTGACACTGAACAGTATCGTATCTTCGTCGAGAGGCTTCACTGTCGGGACATGCACTACTTCAGCCTCTATTCCGCCCTGTGAAAGCAATTTTGCAGCAAGCAAACATTGATACGTCATAGTGCCGGTACCCAGGAGTGTGATGTCTTTACCAGTTTTTAATACGTAGGCTTTGCCGATCTCAAATGGTGTATTTTCAGTCGTAAACACCGGGCTAGCTTCACGTGCGAGTCGAATATAACTTGGCTTACCGTTTTCGGCAATTGCTAGTGTCGCCTTTTGGGCTTCAACTGCATCGCCAGGAATTACCACCACCATGTGTGGTAAAACGCGCATAAGAGCAATGTCTTCAAGCACCTGGTGCGTTGCACCATCTGGACCAACCGACACGCCTGCATGAGAGCCAACTATCTTTACTGGCTGTTCATTTAAACATACTGTGGTTCGTATCTGCTCCCAGTTTCGTCCAGGGCTGAAAGCGGCGTAACTACTCGTAAAGGGCACCTTGCCCATCGAGGCCATACCACTTGCAACAGTCACGAGGTTTTGCTCGGCAATGCCAACTTCAACAAAACGCTCAGGAAATGACTCCTTGAACATATGCATTTGGGTTGATTCTGTCAGATCGGCACAAAGTGCGACGACGTTAGGATTTTTCTCGCCTGCAGCCTTCAGGCCGCGACCGAACCCCTTGCGAGTCGGCTCTTGCAGAATATCCTCGTGACCAATGTTGGTGCTTAGGTGCATCTCACTCATGCTCACTCCGTATCTTTCCGTCCAATGTTCGTAGTTTGCGCAGCGCTTCTTTAGCCTGTTCGTGGTTAGGCGGCATACCATGCCAATGAAAGTCGTATTCCATAAATGGCACACCTTTGCCCGGTATGGTGTGGGCGATGATAACACTTGGTTTTTCGACAATCGAGCGTGCCATAGAACAAGCATCGATGATGCTTTCCATGTTGTTGCCATCGATCTCTATGACGTGCCAGCCGAAACTTTCCCATTTGCCACGAAGGTCTTCGACCGGCATAACATCTTCTGTATTGCCGTCGATTTGGATGTTG
Organism: uncultured Candidatus Saccharibacteria bacterium; assembly: GCA_964391615.1. Taxonomy (GTDB): domain Bacteria; phylum Patescibacteriota; class Saccharimonadia; order Saccharimonadales; family Saccharimonadaceae; genus CAYLGT01. The sequence goes on along the minus strand of CAYMMO010000053.1, from coordinate 3,089 downwards.
TTACGATCTACAATTCCGATGAGGTTATGTAGCTTATATTTGCCTGCGAACATAGCCGCTTCCCATATATTACCCTCGTCTAGTTCACCGTCTCCCATCATGCAGTAGACCCAGCGGTGTGGTTGCGAGTCGAGAAACTTCATGACATAGGCCATACCGCTCGCCTGGCTCAACCCAGAGCCTAGCGGCCCGCTCGTGTTTGTGATACCCGGCAGCTTAACGCGCTCAGGGTGCCCCTGGAGACGCGTACCAAGTTTACGTAGCGTCATCAGTTCTTCCACGTCAAAATAGCCACTACGCGCCATGGCAGCGTACTGAACCGGTACTGTATGACCGTTACTCAGCACAAAAAGATCACGCTCAGCCCAGTCCGGGTTTTTTGGATCATGCTTCATGACGTTGAAGTACAGCGCCGTGAGAATGTCAGCCATACCAAGCGGACCAGCGCTGTGGCCGGAACCGGCATGTTCAAGCATACGAATGATATCCTCGCGGATTGTGTTCGCCATATGCTCTAACTGGACTATAGTAAGTGGCCCACTCATATCTGTTTTATTGTAGCATAAGCGCTATAAAATTCAGGCTGTATGAACAAGTCTGTTCAAGCTTTCGAAAACATCTTGAGGATTCGTTGCCCTTTGGATTGCTCCGCCGACGTTTATGACATCGACACCTCCCCTGGCAAACGTTTCAACCGTCTCCATGTTCGCGCCACCGTCCCAACCAATTTCGATATCTGGATGCAATGCTCGTATTTCTTCTACCTTACTCAGCAGTGCAAGGTCGGCCGTTCCGCCATAGCTTCCAAGCGTACCACTAAAGATGAGGGCATGATCTGCAAGCTTCAGTAGCTCGGCCACTGAAGCAACACTTGTTTCCTGCAGGAGCGCCACGCCCGTTTTGATCCCGTTTGAACGCAGGTGCTGCATACATTGCTCGAGCTCACCTTCCGCCTCGGCATGGATGATCACAAGATTTGGCCTGAGACTCAGAATTGACTCCATAAAGTCAACTGGATGTTCGTACATGAGATGTATGTCGGCCGAGACGCTTTCAGGCCACCAGATATCTGTGACCGAGATGGTCTGCGGCGAAGCAAACTCACCATCCATGAGGTCAATCTGCACACGCGGTGCAAATGCGGTCACTTTTTCGAGCATTTGCCGATATTCGTCGACACTAGTGGTTGTCGGCGTAACAGAAGGACAGATGATACTCATAAGTCCTCAGGCGCGCTTACCAAACAAGAGGCCGACGAGAAGGCGTAGAGCCAGCGCGACTAATGGTATGAAAAAGACATAGGTTAGTGGATCAACTAGCACTTGCGTCGACGAGCTGATGACGAGTTTTGGCACGATATAGAGTAATGCCAGCAACGACTCAGCAACGACTAGGGCAAGTACATCGAGCTTACTCGCGAGTGTGTAGGCTCGGGCTATCATGACATAGCCAACATCGAGCAGCAGGAAGCTACCGAGCACATAGACCAAAATCATAAACTGATTATCTGCTCCGGTGGACGTTGTCGTTTCCGTTAGAGCAACTAAATAGGTCATCACTGCCAAAAAACCAAAAAGCATGCCACGTGTGGCGGTGCCCCAAAAAGATAATGCGCTTAGCAGTTGATGAAGGGTGAGTGATTGTTTTTTCTTCGCCATATGCTGATACTATAGCGCTTACGCTACTTCTTAGGCAAGTTCGTCAAGTTGTCGATTGCGGCGCTTATAGCGTTCAGCTGAGGCGAAAGGTGTCTCAACCCAGGTGTCGAGGATTTGTTGCCAGGTATCGCCATCTTCAAGCGTTCGGGAGGGCAAACAGAGCACATTGCTGTCGTTATCGTTACGAGTCATCTTGGCCTCGTGCTCATCCCAGACAACGCTGGCTCGAATGCCGCGGAAGCGATTCGCGGCCATTCCCATTCCCTGTGCACCGCCGCAGAGCAGTATGGCGCGTGCTTGTCCCTCTTCCTCGCCGAGTACCCGCAAGCAGGCCGCAGCAGCAAACTCTGGAAAGTCATCGTCGGGGTTCAGCTCTTTGTCGCCAACATCCTCCACGTCATACCCGCGTTTGCTCAGGTAAGCAAATACCTTTTCTTTAAGGTGAAACCCGTTGTGATCTGAACCAAGGAAAAGCTTCATGTCTAAACAGATTTTGCAATGTCTGCTGTTAGTTCGACGAGTCGGTTGCTGTAGCCCCACTCGTTGTCATACCAGGCACAAACTTTCACCAAGTTTCCACCGACGACACGAGTAAGCGCGAGGTCTACCACACCTGAGTGGCTGTTGCCAACGTAGTCTTTGCTGACAAGTGGCTCGTCTGACACGCCAAGGATTCCTTGGTAGTAAGGCTCGTTTGCCGCTTTTTTGAACGCTTCGTTAACTTCTTCGACGGTCACATCTTTTTTAAGCAATGCCGTAACGTCACTTATGGACACGACAGGAGTTGGGACACGCATACTGATGCCGTCAAACTTGCCGGCAAGCGATGGCAATACCTTTGTGACTGCTATCGCAGCGCCTGTGCTGGTTGGAACGATGTTTTCGGCAGCATTGCGACCTTCACGAAGATCCTTCTTTGGCGCGTCTTGAAGCGCTTGTGAGGCTGTGTAGCTATGGACAGTCGTAAGCATCGACTTCTCAATGCCAAACTGGCTCTCGAGTACTGCCATCACGGCGCCGAGTGAGTTGGTCGTACAACTTGCGTTGCTAACAACGGGCGTACTGCCTCCGACCTTGTCGTCATTCGCACCGAGCACAAGCGTGTCGACACCTTCAGACTTGGTTGGGCCACTTATGACAACTCGTTTTGCCCCAGCTTCGATGTGCTTGCCAGCGCCTTCCTTATCGGTGAACAGTCCAGTCGATTCGATAACAACGTCGACTTCCATGTCGCCCCACGGTAGCGCTACAGGGTCTTTTTCGGCAAAAACTTTGACATGTTTACCATCGACAGTAATTCCCTGCTCATCATGTGAAACATCGTGGTCGTATACACCGTAGTTACTGTCGTATTTCAAGAGATACGCAAGTGTTGCGTTGTCGGTAAGATCGTTGATGGCTACAATCTCCACATCGCTGCGGTCAAAAGCA
>CAYMMO010000052.1:1663-5723 GCA_964391615.1 uncultured Candidatus Saccharibacteria bacterium | reverse complement strand
AGGTGCTCTAACCAGCTGAGCTATGGCTCCATGCTTTCTTAACAGATGACATGGTATCATTTTACCCCTGTAGATGTCAAATGCGTATAATCTAAAGACATGAATCTATTGCAGCTACGCTACCATCGTTTCCACGTATCGTACCTACTACTCTGGTTGTCTGTTGGTGCACTGATTGGCTTAGCATTGGGACGCGAGAGTGGTGTACAAGCAGGGGCGTTTTACCTGGCGGTAATCGCACTGTTTTTTGGCGCACTACGTTCTAAGCGATGGTGGGCGCTCGTTGTCATGTGTCTTGCCGGTGGGCTGCTTGGCTATATGCGTGGCAGCACGTATGCGCAGAGTTTGACTGAATATGACGATTACATAGGGAAGACAGTGCAGTTAAAAGGCCGCATCATGACCGATCCGCAAGATACCGAAAAAGGAACGACGCGACTAGTGCTCGGAAAAATTTCACAGGACGATCATCGTCTGAGCGGTGAAATGTACGTGACGACTGCCGGGCGGGCAAAAGTAAAGCGTGGTGACGAAGTGGAGGTGAAAGCCTTGGTTAGAGAAGGCTTCGCTACCTATCCAGCGACTATGACGTATGCGCGGATTGTTTCAGTTGCACGACCAAGCGATATGGTGCGTGACGTTCGTGAGTCTTTCGCGGCAACTATTCGAAAGTTAGTACTCGAGCCCATGGCGAGCTTGGGGTTAGGCTTTGTCATAGGGCAACGCTCTACACTTCCCGATACGCTCGACGAGCAGCTCAAGATAGTTGGGTTGACTCATATCGTGGTAGCCAGCGGGTATAATCTGACGATACTAGTCAGGTTTGTGATGCGGCTGCTGTCTAAGCACTCGCGGTATCTCACGTTTGTTGGATCGATCACACTCATGCTGCTGTTTGTGTCATTTTCCGGCTTTAGCCCTAGCATGAGCCGTGCGGTCATAGTGACTACACTTGCACTCATGGCGTGGTATGTTGGTCGAAGATTTCATCCGGTGTTTCTGCTACTGTTCGTGGCGGCGGGCACGGCGCTTTATAACCCTATGTATATCTGGGCGGATTTGGGCTGGTACTTGTCGTTCTTTGCATTTGCCGGGGTGTTGGTTCTCGCGCCACTTGTTGCGACGGCGGTCTATAAAAAACGTGATCCAAGCTCGTTTGAACTGCTCGTGATCGAGACAATGTCGGCGGAACTGATGGCGTTGCCGCTCATCGCCCTGGCATTCGGCACCGTTCCAATTTTTGGCTTGGTTGCAAATGTGCTGGTCGCACCGCTGATTCCGCTTGCAATGATTCTGACTGCCATTACGGGTCTTGCTGGTATGCTAGCCACTAGTCTCGGGGCAATTGTGGCGGTACCTATGACCATCGTGATCGCCTATATCGTGGCAATTGTTGAGTGGCTTTCGAGTATTTCATGGGCTCAGGCACAAGTAGACTTGCCGGTAGCTGTTGTGGTGATGTGGTATGCGATCGTAGTTGCTTTTTGCGCCTGGGTAGTGCGTCGAACTGGGTATAGTTTTCGTAAGCCTCGCCAAGATCAAGTTGCATAACAGGGGTGGTTGGAATATAATACCAGATATATGTCAGGACACAGTAAATGGGCTAAAATCAAACGCGACAAAGGTGCCAACGACGCAAAACGTGGCGCCATCTTTACGCGCATAGGAAACCAGATCGCTATTGCTGCCCGTAGCGGTACAGACCCACTCATGAACCCAGCTCTCGCTGCTGCTATTGAGAAGGCAAAAGCCTCCAACATGCCGATGAGCAACATCCAGCGCGCCATCGACCGCGTGAAGGACAAAAACGCCGCCACACTTGAAGAGGTACTCTACGAAGGCTATGGGCCGGCCGGCATCGCCATTTTGGTCGAAGCTGCAACCGACAACAAGAACCGAACCTACCCAGAAGTGCGTCACGCGTTTTCAAAAAATGGAGGCAATATCGCTGAACCAGGTAGCGTTGCTTTTCAGTTTGAACGCAAAGGGCAGATCGTCGCCATCATCGCTGGGGATCCAGATGAAGCACTGCTTGGCGCGCTTGATGCTGGTGCTGAAGACGCAGAAGTCGTAGAGGGTGAGTTGCACGTAACGACCGAACCAAAAGAACTACACGCCGTACGTGAAGCTATGAACAAAGCTGGCTTTACGACAACCTCGTCGGAGCTTGCCTACGTACCAAAGAACACAGTTGTGGTTGATGACTCTGAAACTGCACGCAAGACCATGAATCTTATCGACGCTCTTGATGAGCTTAATGACGTCGTGGCAACGCACGCCAATTTTGACCTCGCTGATTCCATCGATCTCGACTAAAAGTTCTTGACAGCCTAAAGCCTGTCGGCTTATCCTACCTGTATGAAATGCGGGTGGGTAAAAGCATTACTCTTGTTTGCCGTAACTGCCCTCATGTTTTCCTCACCAGTCGCACACGCGACTGGTTTAGTTTCTGGAAGTCTTGTCATAAACGCAGTCCAGCTTCGGGGTGAAGCAACCAGTGGCCAAAGTTCAGTGGAGATGGTCGAGCTTAGCAACGCTGGGATCGATGAAGTAGACGTGACTGGCTGGTGTGTGGCGTATGCCACGAGCACCTCGACGAGCTTTACTTCGAAGGGCTGCCTGGTCTCTAACGATGAGTGGCTCCATTTTTTCTTGCCGAGCGGAGGTAGTCTACAGCTCATAACGGCTGAGTACGCAGCGCTTCACCCGGAAGTACTCGGTGCGTTCACTATGACGAGTGGACTGAGCAATACTTCGGGGCAGCTAAAGATTTTAAATGGTGACAAAGACGTTATCGATCATGTGGGATGGGGACTCGGTTCATTTGCAGAAACAAGTCCGGTTATCGTAACGTCTTCCACGGTCGGTTTTACGCGAGAAGACATGCTCGATACCGATAAAAACGCAAGTGATTTTGCAGTTCAGACAAGTACAGTTTCCTTGCAACCGAGCATGGTAGTTGAAGTCAGCGATGTTTGTCACAATCTCGGAGGTCTGCAGCTACTTGTTCCAGACGACATGACAGTGGATGCTGAGGGTAATTGCGCCCCGCTTGTGATAGACCTTTGTGCAAATATCGACGGTGTTCAAGAGATCGTCCCAGTCGGTTACGTGGCACGATCTAGCGACTGTTTCTTGCGGTTTGCGATCGACATAACCGAGTTATTGCCGAACGCTATCGGCTCGGATACTGATGCTGAATTCATAGAGCTATATAACCCAAACACCGAGCCAGTTAACCTGTCTTTGTATGAACTTCAGATTGGGGCGGAATACGACAAAACGTATGGATTTGACGAGGGTACCATACTGCTCCCCGGAGAATACAAAGCCATTTACAACTCGAACCTTCCTTTTACGCTCGTGAACACACAGAGTACTGCGCGGTTGGTATTTTTCGACGGCAGTACCATAAGCCAAACCTCGAACTACAGTGACCCGCCCGAGGGTCAAAGCTGGGCGCTAATTGGTGGGACATGGGCATACACAACTCAACTCCAAGCGGTAGCAATAAAATGGGTGAGGTTTTGGGCGCAGTTGACGAGACGGACACCCAGGCACCGGTTTCGACCTTGGCGCCGTGTGGGCCAGGCAAGTACCGACACCCCATAACGAATCGCTGTCGAAGTATCGAAAGTGATACGACACTACTTGTGGCCTGCGATGCTGACGAATACCGCAATCCTGAGACGAATCGCTGTCGAAAACTGACAAGTCTCGTCGCAGCGTTGAGTCCTTGTCCTGATGGTCAAGAGCGTAACCCAGCCACAAATCGCTGCCGAACAATTGGCGCCGAAGATGAGGCCGCCTTGACGCCCTGTAAAGAGGGGCAGGAGCGTAATCCGCTGACCAACCGGTGTCGGACTATTCCTGAAGTTGGCGTTAGTGGCCAAGCGGTCACGACACTCTCGCCAAGTATGACGACAAACGCCCTAGTTGCTGCATCGAGTATAGGTGCGGTTGGGTATGGGGTTTATGAATGGCGCAGCGAAATGGCTCGTGGCCTGCGCCGGCTTCTGGGCGTTATACTTCGAAAATGACGCTATACTGAAGGATATGA
>CAYMMO010000052.1:0-1653 GCA_964391615.1 uncultured Candidatus Saccharibacteria bacterium | reverse complement strand
TGCAGGATCCGCGACTCATCGGCATCGCCCCAGGCACTGGCCTACTCGGCTTTGGTGTTATAGACGCCGTGGGCGGAAAGCTGACCATGGTCGATGCTGGCGTGGTGCGCACACCGCCCCATACGCCACTCGACGAGCGTCTGGAAGAAATTTATGACAGTCTGACGGAGATTATCGCCGAGACGAAGCCCGATGTCATGTCGATAGAGAAGCTGTTTTTTGCACGGAACGTTACGACGGCTATGAGTGTATCGCACGCACGAGGCGTAGCTATGCTAGCTGGCAAAAAAGCCGGACTGGTACTGGCAGAATATACCCCTATGCAGATCAAGCAAACATTGACGGGCTACGGCAAGGCCGACAAGAAACAAGTTCAGGAGATGGTTCGGCTTCAGTTAGGGCTGCGCGAGATTCCAAAGCCTGACGATGCAGCTGACGCGCTGGGTGCAGCAGTTACGCATTATCAGATGAGTCGCCTCGGGTGATACACTAGTTACATGAAAACAAACGCCGGTGCAGTCATCTTGCTCTTTATAGTCTTTTTGGCGGCGCTTATACGAGGAAAATCTTGGAAGTAGCATGATTGCTCATGTTGAGGGAAAAGTAGTCGAGAAATTTGCGGGCAGTGTCATTGTTGACGTGTCCGGCGTTGGCTATGAAGTGCAGACACCACTGGAAGATTTTGACCAGGCCACACTCGGTGAAACGAAGAAGTTTTATACCTACCATCATGTTCGTGAGCAGGCCGAGGATCTATATGGATTTTCAAGTCTGACCGCCAAAAAGCTGTTCGAACTTCTCATAACCGTGCAGGGAGTCGGACCAAAAGCGGCACTGGCTATCCTAAGTCTTGGGTCTAGCGAGCAAGTCAGAAATGCCATTGCTCATAGTGACAGCGCCTATGTGTCTGGGGCAAGTGGTGTAGGCAAGAAGACTGCCGAACGTGTCGTGGTTGACCTGAGTGACAAGGTTGGTCTGCCAACTCACTACGAAAACGGCCAGCCAGTTCAAACCGAACTAAACACCAATGATGAAGCACTTGAAGCCCTCATGGCACTCGGCTATACGCTTGCCGATGCAACAAAGGCACTTGAAGGTGTCGACTCAAGCCTTCCAACTAATCAGCGCATAACCCAGGCGCTAAAATCGTAACTGGTATAATACGAAAAGCACGACTAAACAAGACGTATCTGTAGCGGTGGGCAGAAGGACATGAGACATGAATCCGAGGACCACGGTAGAAGAGTTGGGAAAATTAGTTCAAACGTTTCACACGCCTGAACTGACGAGCGAAGAGTGGGAGCGGTACGAGGTTGCTAGGGAGGAGCTTAAGCGCAGAGTACTGCTGCTTTTCGAGCAGGCCGCGGCACGACTAGCGCCAATCTCCATTACAAACTTCAATACACCATGCACCCAGGATGGCCAAACGGTAGTCAGGAGACGGATGATTCTAGAAAGCGGGCTTAAGCGCGCCGATCCATCGGTCCAGGATCTGTTTGAGGGTGAAGACAGCTCGGTACATCAGTCGGTAGTAATCGGGGTGCATGCGACAGTTACCAACATGAATGGTATTGTCAGTTATAACGAATTTGCCGCCTGTGATGTCATGACTTCGTTCGCGGCAGTCTATGATTCTGTACCTGATGGAGATGA
>CAYMMO010000051.1:0-5733 GCA_964391615.1 uncultured Candidatus Saccharibacteria bacterium | reverse complement strand
AAGCTCAACAGTGAGCTCTACTTAGTACTACTCACAGACAACGTCGCAACGTCAAAAGCCCTGGCAACTGCTGGCCTCAAAAAAGTAGATCCCGCAGTCAAAACAAGTGAAGCCGTGACGGCAACCCTTGCCTCACTCAAAACCGCCAAAGTAAACGGCCAGTACGACGAGACCTACAAAACTGACCTGACAAGTCAGCTTACCAAGCTCAACTCAATCTCCAAAGAGCTCCACACGGCAACCAATTCAAAAAGTCTCAAAGCCGCGCTCAGCACTCAGTACACCCACATCGCCGAATACCTAAAACAACTGCAAGCGCTCTAGTTTTTGACCAGTTCGTAACTGTGGCGGATCAAATCCCTCAGTTCATCTTCAGGCACCTGTCCGGTGCAAAGTATCGTGTTCCAGTGCTTTTTGTTTAGGTGGTAGCCTGGCAAGACTGTTTCGTATTTTTCACGGAGTAACTCAGCTAGTCCCGGGTCACACTTCAGGCTAATTCGTGTTGGCGTCGAACCCTCCTCAACCAGCGCAAACATCTTGCCCTTCTCACTACCTAGCTTGTACACCATCGTGCCTTCGCCAAACGGATAATCCAGCACCACACCAGGCAAGCCGGTGATCATCTGTTCGATGATTTTCCAATCAATCATGACAGCCCAATCTCCAAATCTCCACAAAACAACGTGCTCGTCATACGTTTACTTTCTCCAAATAGTACTTTAGTTCTTGAATACTCCCGCGGATGTCGGCCAGTGCGCGGTGTTCTTCGGGTTTCGCAAATCGCTTGCCGTATTTGCCATCAAACACGACTTTCCAGGCACTCACGTCGAGCATCCTATAGTGCAGTAGCTCATTTAGGCGAGGCCACTCATTTTCTATAAACTTTCGGTCTTGGTGTATGGAATTTCCAGCCAGTAACACTGGTTTTTCGTCGTTAAAGTGCTCAGCGATAAACGCCATCAGCTCATTCTCAACCACTCGACCGTTTTTGCCGGTCAGGTTTTGAGCAATCAACGCTTCGCGCGCGACAGGGTTTGCAGCCCAGAACTCCCCGGCGACACCGAGCATACGAGTTTTTACCAAGCTTGGTCCAACTTTTTTAACCGCCTCATACGTCCCGAGTTCAGTAAAATCCCAGTCCGTCGCGATTGCCGCGACTTCCAGTATCCGATCCTCGACCGGGTCAAGCCCAGTCATCTCTAGGTCCACCCACAAAATCTTTGCTTTTTTACTCATATGCACCCAGTATACAGACACACACCGAACTAAGCACTTGCTTTTTAGTAAAAATTAGTGTATACTGTAAATTAGTTTTAGATAACACAAACACACCCATGAACGATTTCTCACCAACAGCCGAAACACCCTCGGGAACAAAAGTTCTCAGTCCAGAAGAATTAACTGTTGACGTTATCGACCCTGTAACTGTACGCATACTTTCCCAAGACACGAAATCTCATGCAGAAATACGGCTCGAAACTGTCCCGAACCCTCTGGGTCCCGCGACCCTTAAACTCCTCGTCGACACCGGAGATCGTCAAATTCCTGCCATTATTGAAGATGAGACTCCTATGTCTGTGGGAGAATTAAACGGCACTACCATCATCTTTCAGCCAGGAGATTCAAAGGTTACACTCAAAAACCCCAACGGAAACTTGGTAGATGTCACGAGCAGTGAACCCGTAGAAGTACCGAAGCAAACACTTCCTATGAGCCGCCGGCCTTCATTTGACGATAAATTCTCATGGCTCTCTGACTCCGCTTCACCTCCACCACAGTACAATGATGGTGGTTTTCGAGATCTCTCCATAGAAGTACCGCGCCAGCCTACTCGTTTCGGCGCAGTTACTTCACGCATCGTCGGTCGTCGCTAAGTACTACTGCGAAAGTCGAGTAGCGATTGAGACGAGTGATTCCAGCATACCTTCAAGCGGCTTTTGAGCTCCGGCGTGTTCTTCGACAAGGTCGTGCTCGTCCGTAAAGACAGGCGCAAATGCTGGTGCCGCGATGAGCGTCACTTTTTCAGGTATTGGCAGTGCGGCCAGGTTCGAGTTTAGTACTAGTCGCAGGTGTTCGTTGGCCCGTGCACCACCGACTGATCCGTGAGAAACCACAGCGACTGGTTTGTGCTTGAGCTGGAAGTCTAGGTAGTCAACGGCGTTTTTTATAACGGCTGGCATCGAGTGGTTATACTCTGGCGTAACAAATACATACGCATCACCTTCGGCAATCTTCTCAACCCATGCTTTGACACTACCCTCTAGTTGGCGGTCCTGATTGCCCTGTGGGGGGAGTGCTTCGTTAAACAGTGGCATGTCGTAGTCTTTGAGGTCGACGACTTCCCATGTAGTATCTGGCTGAGTCGCCCTCGCAGTTTTTTCGACCCATGCCGTTACCTGGTTGCTTGCGCGACCCTCTCGCGAACTACCGGTAATAATTTGTATGTTCATGTGTTTACCCTTTCCTTATGCTATACTTTGTATAGTAACAAGGTTTACTATACAAAGTAAAGTAGATTATATGAATCACGTACTCCCACCCCTGGAAAAACGCGTCGGCTGTATCGCCAGCGCTATGCAGGTAATTGGCAACAAATGGACTGCATTGATTTTGCGTGATCTCAGCAGCGGTCCAAAGCGTTTCAAAGACTTCGAAACCAGTCTCCCCCGCCTCAACCCGCGCACGCTAACGTTACGACTGCGCGATCTACAAGAACATGGCATCGTCCAAATTTGCTGCGAGGGCGGTGGTTATGAGCTCACCGAAAAAGGCTCCGCACTCATACCCGTACTCCGGGCCATGGCCGAGTGGGGCGACACCTACGCATAAAAAATACCTCGCAAGTGCGAGGTATTTTTTGTTTCACGAAAGACTTAGTCTTTTTTCTTGTCGATGCGGTCAAGTTTTGCGATGTGTACGATCTGGTAGATGATGAACGCTGTTGCAAGCAGGACGATTGTTGAGCTAACAATTGCGCCCCATCCAAACGATGCCTGGCCGTTGCCAACTGCAATATCCCACTTCAAGTCACTCAGGTCAACTCCCTGTGTCACCAAGGCAACAAGTGGGTTAATGAGTTGTTCTACGAGAACCTTGACTGTGTCGCCAGCTGCAGTACCGATTGCAAGACCGACAGCCAGTCCGACAACGCCTTGTTCACGAACAAATGTCAGGAATCCGCCTGCGTGTTTAGTAACTTTTGCCATATATCACTCCTTATTTACCTCTGTTATAAAAAATATTATATGTCGAGTGTGAGATAAATAACAATACTAGAGTTTGTCAGGGGCGGTGATACCAAGCAGACCTAGGCCATGAGCCAGCGTGTCGCGATAGCACAAAACTAAGCCAACTCGCAGTGCTTCACGCTCGTCACCGACGACTCGAGAATGCTCGTAGAAGCGGTTGAACACCTGCGCAAGTTCGTAGAGGTAGGTACAGATACCATGCGGCATAAACTCTCCCAGCGCCGCCTCGAGCGTCTCGGTGTATTGACTAAGTTTGAGTGCAAGCGCACGCTCGTGCTCATCGTAGAGAGCGCCACCGACCGCAGGCTCTACACCAGTCTTTGCCAAGATCGAACAGGCTCGTGCATGTGCATACTGTAGATATGGGCCACTGTTGCCAACCAAACTGACTGACTCCTCTGGGTCATAGACGATGTCACCGCCCATGCGCTGTTTCAAAAACGCATATTTGACGGCACCCAGGCTTACCACTTCGTTCTTCTGACCGTTGAGTTTGGTGTTTGCAAGTTCGGCGGCATCGAGAACGTCAACAGCACGCAGGAAATTGCCTTTGCGTGAGCTCATCTTTACCCCGCCGGCAAGTTTGACCATGCCATGCGTGAGGTGCCTAGTTGCGAGGGCTAATTCTGGTGCAAACTGTTCAAGTGCCTTGAGCACCACCTGCATGTACTGCTCCTGCTCGTTCGCAGTGATTATGATACTTCGGTCAAAGTGATAATCGTCAAACTTAGTAAATATCAGACCAACGTCTTTTGCTTCATAGGTTGGCAGACCTTCACGGTTTATGAACACACGAGTGTGCAATCCATGCGCATCACCGTCGAACACTACGGCACCGTCAGACTCATGAAACACGGAGCCTACGTGGTTTTTTACTTCGAGGAGCCCTCGCTCTGCAGTAGAGCTTTCTGGATAGTACTTTTCAAAATGTGAACCTATGCGAGCATAAAATGCGTCAAAGTAGTCGTAGCTCCACTGCCGGCAGGTCCAGTAAATCTGTGCAAAAGGACTCCCCTGATCACCTTCGGCGTGTAAAGCGTACACGCGTTTGTTGTAGTCGACTATGCTAGCCTTCGCCTGCTCGTCGTCCTCATACGCGTTTGTTCCCTCGACATATCGTGCAGCCATCCAGTTGGAGCGTTCTGTTTCGTCGATATCGACAAGCTTCTCGGGAAATTCACCGCCAAACGCTTGGACGATTGCCCACATCGTCTTGCCAACATGTAGTCCAACGTCACCGCCAAAGTTTACACGGTGTACATTGCCGCCTGCTGCTTCGACGAGATTCGCGATCGCGTCACCCATGATGGATGTGTATAGGTGCCCAGCGTGCAGAACCTTGAAAGGATTCGGGTCGGAGTACTCGGCAACCACAGTTTGACCGGCAAACTTCTGTGGCACTTCCAGGCTCCACATGCTGCCTAAAACTTCATCATTCAGCCGTAGGTTCATAAACCCAGGGCCGGCAATAGCAGCTTCTTTCACGCCATCGACTGCCTGCAGCGATTTCACCAATGCTTCAGCAACTTCGCGTGGGTTTTTACCAGCACGACCTGCAACCTGCATAGCGACGTTCGTCGCATAGTCACCAAACTGTGGTTCGGGGCGCGAAAACTCCGGTGTCACGTCGACACCAAACTGCTCATTTACTGCGCTCTCGAGAGCTTGGACTAGTTGCTCTTTCATCTGACCCCAGTATAACAGAGAGATTTCGAGACTAGAGCTACCTATATATCTGCATTTTGCTCATGCTTGACCTCGAGAACGGTATGGCTCAAAGTAGTGAGCCGTGGAAAGACAAGAAAATCCAAATCCAGATGCACTTGTGCTCGAGGCTGCGAGGGTTATTCGAACCTCGCCCGACCTACTACCGTCAGACGTTGATGCTCTCTATGACGCTGCTGAAGCCGCAAATGTCTCCTCAGACGCCTTAGGGGAACTCCTGGATGCAATCGCTGAATACTACGACCCTACTGAAACGCTGAGTCCAGAGACCCAAAAACCACCCGCAACCCCACTTCAGATAGCGCGTCGGGTAGCACCGCAGCCATCACTGAGTACAGGCCTAGTCAACGGACTGGAGCGAGCAACCGAGCTCATCTATCCAGAAGACTTCGAGGACCAAGTCGTCAAAATCGTTGAAAGCCTTGGTTCGACCGTGGTATTCGAGATCACGCGGCTTGTGTTTGGAGAGTATCTACCCCCAGAGATGATCTATGATGTTCGAGTTCGCCTCAAAAGCATGGCGCAACGCGGCCTTATCATCCGCCATAAACGCAGTGGTTCTTACAGGCTCCCACCCAAAGACTATTGATCAGCTTTTGCCGAGCGTGTGAGCCCGACAAACAAGGGGTGTGGACGCAGCGGTCGTGAACGAAACTCAGGATGCGCCTGGGTGGCTACAAAGTAAGGGTGGTCGCGTGCCTCGATGTATTCAACCAGTTTTCCGTCTGGCGATGTTCCGGTTATGACTAGGCCACCTTTA
>CAYMMO010000050.1:0-5779 GCA_964391615.1 uncultured Candidatus Saccharibacteria bacterium | reverse complement strand
ATCGGGGAACCGGGGGTCGGCAAAACTGCCATTGTTGAAGGCCTGGCTCAGCGTATCGCCAGTGAAGATGTGCCAGATCACTTGCTCGACAAACAGGTATACCAGCTTGATCTCGCCGCTATGGTTGCAGGTACGAAGTATCGTGGAGAGTTTGAAGAGCGACTTAAGAAAGTTGTCGACGAGCTTATATCCGACGACGATTTAATTGTATTTATCGATGAGCTTCATCTTCTAGTTGGCGCCGGTGCTGCGGAGGGATCAATGGACGCAGCGAACATTCTAAAACCTGCGCTTGCGAGAGGAAAACTACGCATGATAGGCGCCACGACGCTCGACGAATATCGCAAACACATCGAAAAAGATGCTGCCTTTGAGCGAAGACTGCAACCTATCGTAGTGGGTGAACCAACTCTCAAGGATACTAAGGCAATTTTGAGTGGTATGCGCGAAAAGTATGAGGAACACCATGGCGTCAAGGTTAGCGATGAGCTCATAGAAGATGTCGTGTACCTGGCTGATCGTTATATCAACGAACGCTTTATGCCTGACAAGGCACTCGATGTACTTGACGAGGCAAGTTCGCTCGTGCGAGTCCAGCGTGGCAAAACTCCGCAAAAAGCTCGTGAGTACCAGCAGGAAATTCGCGGCCTCTCGGAGAAGATGGAAGATGCAGTAGCGGCGCAAGATTATGAACGAGCGGCGCTGTACAAAATGCGTATTTCGCGCCTCAAAGAGCAAGTCGCCGAGATTAAGAAGCCAAGTGGTAGTCATATGTCGCTGAGCTATAGCGACATTGCCAATGCGGTTGCCACGATGAGTGGTGTGCCCGTGCAGCAGCTGAAACGCTCGGAGGCAAACCTGTTGCGACGCCTTGAAAGTCACTTAGCAAAACGTCTCATCGGTCAACGTGAAGCCATCGTAACTGTCAGCAAAGCCGTACGGCGCAGTCGTAGCGGAATCGCTGAAAGCAAACGACCGATCGGTTCGTTTATCTTCATGGGACCGACCGGTGTAGGGAAGACAGAGCTTGCCAGGGTGCTGGCTCGAGAAGTCTTTGGCTCTGAAAAAGCTTTGATCAAAATCGATATGAGTGAGTTTGGTGAGCGTCACACCGCAAGTCGATTGGTTGGCGCTCCGGCTGGGTATGTTGGCTATGATGACGGTGGTCAGCTGACCGACAAAGTTCGACGGCAGCCTTATAGCGTCGTGTTGTTTGATGAGATTGAGAAAGCGCATCCTGACGTAGCAAACTTGTTACTGCAGCTTCTTGAGGATGGAGCTCTTACTGATGCAAAAGGACGCAAAGTAGATTTTTCAAATACTATCGTCATACTCACCAGCAATTTAGGCGCACAAGCTATGCAAAAAGAAGCCAGCCTAGGCTTTAGCGCTCGCTCAGAAAGCGAGCTCAAGAAACTGGAGGGTGTACACGAGGACAACAAGCGAACCGCACTTGAAGCGCTCGAAAAACGCATGCGACCAGAGCTTATAAACCGTTTCGACAGTATCGTTGTGTTTCATTCGTTGTCCCGCGACGATGTGAGTAAGATCTTTGACTTGCTGGTTGATGATCTGCGAACACGCATCAATCGTAAGGGGATCGGACTTCATGTAGCGCCGACGGCAAAGAAGTGGCTGATCGAAAAAGGCTATGACAGCAAACATGGTGCTCGACCACTTCGGAGGGTAATCCAAAACGAGCTCGAGCACGCAGTTGCAGAAGGCTTACTCGCTGGCGACTATGCAAAGGGCGACATACTCGAGGTGAAGGTGGCACGTGGTAGACTGGAAATTACCAGAACTCAGGAGGCAAAAAAGGCGCGTGCAACGCACAAATCGTAGACGACCGATACTACAGCTGCTCGCAAGTGTTTTGATCATCGGGCTGGCTTTTTGGCTGTATGCTAACCGTCAGTACGTGCTAGATCAGCTTGTCGTTTGGCGATTTACTCCAAGCCAGGAAGTTTCGCAACTTGCCTCGCGCAGTTCACTGTCGAGCAAAGGGAGGTTTCTTTACTACGCTTCAGCACCGGAAGTGCTCGCGCGCAGTCAATTCAACACTGCCTGTAAGTCGGTCGCAACAGAACAGACAGCCGTCTTGGGCTGTTATAGCGCAGGTCGGATATATGTGTTTGACATAGAAAACGCCAAACTGGACGGCATAAAAGAAGTTACTGCTGCACATGAGATGCTTCACGCCGCCTACGCGCGTTTATCTACTGCAGAGCGATCAAGAGTCGATGGGCTTCTAAAACAGCAGCAGCTTGGCTCTGATAAAGCCAGGATCGATGAACTTATGGCTGGCTACGCAAAGACTGAACCTGGGGAGCAGATGAACGAGCTTCATTCCATTTTAGGGACAGAAGTCGCAAACCTTAGCCCGGAACTCGAGACGTACTACAAGACGTATTTCGATGACCGTGCTGCCGTTACCTCGCTTGCAAAAAAGTACATAGGTGTTTTTGATGATCTGAAAAATCAGCAAGAAAGCTTGGTAAATACACTAAATGCACTCGCTGACAGTGTCGATACGAAAGCCGCAGAATATAAGTCAGGTTCTCAGGCGCTCAACTCTGACATCGCCAGCTTCAATACCAGGGCAACCTCTGGCTCGATGAGTCGTGAACAATTTGATCGTGAGCGATCGTCACTAGTCCGCCGTCAATCAGCTTTGAAAAATCTTTACGATGAGATACAGTCGCTCATAGCTCAGTACGATGAAAAGAAAAAGGCTCTCGAAGCAGTCAACTTGGAATCGACGACGTTAAACCGAAGTATCAACAGCGCCCTGCCAGACGTAAAGGAGATTCAGTAATCATGGCTAAACGAACCTCGCAGTATGTTTGTCAGCAGTGCGGCACGACCTACCCTAAGTGGGCAGGCAAGTGCGATAACTGTGGCGCGTGGAATAGTCTGGTTGAAGAAGCGACAGGGCATGAAAAGAAAGCCGTCGTTGACCGTAGCCAAGGCAAGAAGCTAAAGGCGGAAAAGATTGCCGATGTGCACGTTGCTTCGATTAGTACTCGTCTTGCTACTGGCTTGCCCCAGCTCGACGATGTGCTTGGTGGCGGGCTCATGCTCGGCGGAGTAGCGCTTCTTGCAGGCCAGCCAGGTATCGGCAAAAGTACTTTGCTACTGCAATTAGTTTTATCTATCGGACAAAACAAGAAGACCTTGTATATCAGTGGCGAAGAGTCGGCCGGACAAGTGCGGCTACGTGCTGAAAGGTTAAGTAAAAAGTTACCTGAAAATGTCGACCTTGCGGCCACAACAAGCGCCGATGACATCGCCGCGACAATTGCGTCTGGTGAGTATGAGCTCGTCATCGTTGACTCTATGCAGACTGTCGCTATGGCAGAAGTGGCCTCAGCACCGGGCACTGTCAGCCAGATTACCAACTCGGCAAACATCATCATACGTGCCGCCAAAGCTACACACACGGCAGTTGTGCTGGTGGGACATGTCACCAAAGAAGGTAGTATCGCTGGGCCGAAAGTCCTCGAGCATCTTGTCGATGTCGTTCTTCAGTTCGAAGGTGATCGTTACGGCGGGTTTAAGTTGCTACGTGCCGTCAAAAACCGCTATGGAGCAACGAGTGAAGTAGCGATACTCGAGATGGATGGTGAAGGTCTCAAAGAGGTCGACAACGCGTCTGCCAGCCTACTTGCTGAGCGTGGCAAGAGCGATGGCTCGGTTGTTCTCGCCACGATGGAAGGCAATCGTCCACTGCTCGTTGAGATCCAAGCGCTTGTAAACCCTACTCATTTCGGCTATCCTAAGCGCACGGCAAGTGGGTTTGACCTAAACCGCCTCACACTCCTCATCGCTGTGCTCGAAAAGCGCACCAAACTGGATTTATCAGATAAAGACGTCTTTATAAATGTTGTGGGAGGACTCAGGCTCGTTGACCCAGCTGCCGATCTTGCAGTCTGCATGGCAATTGCCAGCGCGAGCGCTGAACGACGGCTTCCTGACGACGTCGTAGTATTCGGCGAAGTAGGGCTAGGTGGTGAAATCCGTCGAGTTAGCTCAGTGCTTCAGCGAGTAGCAGAAGCGAAAAAACTTGGATTCAAGCAGGCACTTGGTCCAAACACAAAAGACAAAAATGCCTTTGTCACGCCTGTCACAGATCTTCGTGATGGTCTCAATACTTATCTAACCAAAAAATAAAGGAAATACTATATGGAAATTTTAACGATTGCACTTCTTTTTGTTGTGCTTTCACAAACCTCATTTCTCGCCTATCGCCAACTGGCCGCAACAGGCATCTCCCGAGGAGCTATCTTGCTCGACACGAGCGTGCTCATCGATGGCCGTATCGTAGAGATAGCTCAGTCTGGACTCGTAAGTGAGCGACTCATAGTGCCTCGTTCGGTAGTGCGCGAATTGCAGTTTATGGCCGACCGTGCCGACCACGACAAGCGAGAACGTGCACGTTTCGGACTTGAAGTCATCGAAAAACTACAACAGATCCCTAGCGTCCAGATCGAAGTCAAAGAAGACGGCATTACCTCGCAGCACGGCGTCGATGAACAGCTTATAAACCTTGCGGTCAGCTACAAAGCAAAACTTTGTACGGTTGACTACAACCTGAACAAAGCTGCTCGAGTTCAGTCTGTAGAAGTAGTGAACATAAACGAACTCGCGCATGCTCTACGTGTTGTACACCTGCCTGGCGAGATCGTCAGTGTGCCTTTGGTCCAGCAGGGCCAAGACAAAAAACAGGCTGTCGGATACCTTGACGATGGCACGATGGTCGTCGTAGATGACGCTCGTGAGTTCATAGGAAAAACAACCGAAGTTCAGCTTACGCGAGTACTTCAGACAACTGCAGGGCGCATGATGTTCGCAAAACGTGCTGGCACAGCCGCTACCAAGCAACCGCAGGAGCGTACTCAGCGTCCTCAGCCGACTAAACCTGCAGCTCCAACTCCGAAGCAATCGCAAAAGCCTAGGCGAGCAAACAACAACTCTCGCCGTCGCACTACGCCCGAAGACGCGTTGGTTGATCTAGCAAACGGCTAGTTTAGCTGCCGCTAAATTTTACTTCTTTGGTGTCGCTTCCAGTAAGGAGTGCACTGTCGGTGACAGTGACCGTAACCTGACGCTTGCCGGTGTTTGAATATGAGATGCTCGCTGTTCCTGTTCCGGATACAGTCGCAGTACCTACCACGGCTCCGTCAACCTTGAACTCGACTGACTGCAGAGCGTGAGTTCCTTGAGTAACCGATGCACTCAAAGTGCCGGTTGAATAGCTTATGGAAGACACGAATGGCGCAACGTCGTCACACTTGTGAACGTCGTCAGTCGCATTTGCATCGTAGCCATCAGGTGCGAACAAGACATCTTTCTTTGCAATTGGGTCGTAGATCTTTTGGACACTGATCTGCTCTTTTGCAGACTCAGGTGTACAGTCGGTTGCTTTCTTTTTCGATACTTTGTCGAAAGTGACCGTGGTTGTTGAGCCTGTGGCCGATGACTTGTTGTACCAAGAAGGGAACCAGTCACTTCGTCCTGAAACAGTTAGTTTCTGAAGTCCTGCAGGAACATTGAACCAGTCATTTGGCTTCCATGTGCCATCTGGCTGGAAGACGTTGTAGTGCACGTCGTGCTGCACCAAGCTGACAGTTGGGCCTACGATGCTCGAAAGTGCATTGCTCATAGCGCGGTTATCGTGGTTACCAACCCAGATGCTAAGCGTAGCTTTTGGTGAGAAGCTGTTCATCCACAATTCTTTACTGTAACGTCCAGCGTTTGAGGTACCAGTCTTGGTGCCTGT
>CAYMMO010000049.1:2741-5825 GCA_964391615.1 uncultured Candidatus Saccharibacteria bacterium | reverse complement strand
TGGCAACTACAAAAAGGTCGGTACTACGGGGCATGTCAACGTCTCAAGCCTGAGTGTAAGGGGCGCAAGACACTGCGTGAAGATCGTGTCGAAGAACACGTAGTAAGTATGCTCAGTGGCCTCGTATGTCCGTCACCAGCAGTAATTGACTGGGTAACTGAGGAATTACGCAAGCGAAAGACAACAACCAGCGACACACGTGAGCAAACACTCCGTGCACTCAACGTCCAGATTGATCGCTTGGCACGTATGGATAGTGAACTCTACGATGACAAGCTTGCGGGTGACATTAGCCGCGAGGTATACGAGACAAAGCGTGACACTATAGCCGATGGCAATGCTAATGACCTCGAACAGCGTCTCGCACTCCTGAATTTGTCCCAAAAAGCTGCCGAAGTGTTCCAGACTCGCACCACCGAACAAAAGCGGGTCATTATAACCAAACTCTTCTCGAACATCACCTACAATAACGGTTCTGTATCTGTTGCATACAGTAAATTTGCGGAGGTGGTGGCTGATAAATCAAGTAAAACGAGGGAATTCCTCGGGAGGTAAGAAATGAGTAACCAAACTTTTAAAAACGACGAAAATAGCGACCAGAAAAACAAAAAGACCCCTGTTACAGAGTCTTCTCGTCCAATTGAGTCTATCTCTCCTGGCATAATATATGCTTCTTGGCTGGGGTGGAGGGATTCGAACCCCCGAATGCATGGACCAAAACCATGTGCCTTACCACTTGGCCACACCCCAATGTATGGGCCAGAAGAAATTCTGGTTTGACCTCAGAGATTATACCATATAGCGGCCGATGTACGGGACACGCTGCCACCAGTGCTCGGGATGACGAGCTCGGTAGTAGCGAAAGCCTCGCTGCACGGCAAACATACCAACCGCAACTACGACAACCGCTGCAACGATGTCAAACACGTAGTGCTCGCCGAGATACACCACCCCAACCCACATGCTTACAGGGTAGAGCAGTATCCACCACGTCTTGCGGAAGCTAAACGCCCGGATGATAAACAGTGCCGAAATGAGCGGATACGCCGAATGCAACGATGGCACCGCAGCAACTTCGTTTGGAGAGATACTCTTATATAGTTCCGAAAAGTTATTGACACCTATTGCCGCCCACACATCACTCGAAATACGGTGAAATGGATCGTTTATATAGCTCATCTGGCTTGCAAGCCATGGCGGAGCGGCAGGAAACAGCAGGTACACGATAAACGCGAGAAAACTTATGCCCACGATCGACCATACAAACGGCCAGTACAACCGTGGAGCCTTCTTCCATAGTATGAGTCCGACGATGACAGGCGTAAGGAAATGGATCATATATAGTCCGTAAAAGTAAAAGTCGAGCAAGCTAACGTGTCCGTGCCACCACCATTTTTGCAGCACTACCGTAGGGAGGGCGCCGCCAAACAACCAGCGGTCAAAGTTGATCATCTCAAAATAATGCACATGTGTGTTTAGGTCGTCTGCCAGACCGCGCATGCTGTCATAGACCACAAGCAGGCCAAGAAACGGCACGAATCGCACTAAAAATTCCCTGGTGCTGCCAAACACCACTCCGACGATGATCATCGCCACGAGTAGTGTGTCCGGAGTCCAAATACTTGGTTTTAGAAATAGCACTGCAACCGCCAGCAGCACGACAGTCCAGCGCAAGGCAAAGCGCGCCCTGTCTCGGCGATACTCTACCCGCATGTTTTTCACCACCCGCTTCAGCGTATCCATTACAGCAAAGTGTACCATGACGTCGCTAGTCTCGGTACAAAAACAGTTGTATACTGAGCATATAAACGAGGAGAGGTCATGAGTAAAACTTGGAAAATCGTACTTGCTGTTGTCGGAGCAGTTCTGCTGTTCATTGTGCTACCCGTACTCGGAAGCTACAACGGACTCGTCAACGAGCGCGAAACTGTCCGTGGACAGATAAACAACCTTCAAAGCCAGTATCAGCGTCGTAGCGACTTGGTGCCAAACCTAGTCAGCACTGTCAAAGGCTCGGCTAACTTCGAGCAAAGTACCCTCACGGCCGTTGTCGAGGCCCGCGCCAAGGCAACCAGCACCACTATAGATGTCGCGAACGCTACTCCAGAGCAAATCACCGCCTTCCAAAACGCCCAGGGTGAATTAAGTAGTGCGCTTTCACGTCTGCTAGTTTCCGTCGAGGCTTACCCAGACATCAAAAGCACCGCTGCGTTCCAGGACCTTCAGTCGCAGTTAGAAGGTACCGAAAACCGCATCCAGGTAGCCAGAGCTGACTACGGCAAAGCTGTCCAGGCTTACAACGCTCGCATCCAGCGTTTCCCAACCAACCTTGCTGCTGGAATCTTCAACTTCGACGCCTTCCCATACTTTACGGCTGACCAGGGAAGTGAAAAAGCTCCCGCAGTCGACTTTGGTACAGGCCAGTAGGTAGTCCGTCATGCGACGCTTCGCACTCTGGCTGACCGCTACCTGTAGCGTACTCTACGCTATGGGTAGCGTTGTGACGGCCGAGATGAAAGTACCCCCAAAGCCTGAAAATGGCGGCTACGTGCGTGACGAGACAAGCACACTTACTACCGACCAAGTTCAGAAACTCAACGAAAAGATACAGGGGTACCGCGAACGCACCAGCGTACAACTTGCGGTGCTCATGGTACCAACAATCACTGACGATTACTTAGAAAACTTCAGTCTAAACGTCGCCCGAACCTGGGGCGTTGGCGAGGCTGGCAAAAACAATGGCGCATTGCTGCTGATCGCAAAAGACGACCGCAAACTCCGCATCGAAGTCGGCACAGGGCTCGAGGGCGACCTAACCGATGTGCGAGCTAGCCGCATCATCCGTGACCGCATAACCCCTCAGTTCAAAAATGGCGACTTCTACAAAGGCATCGTCGACGGACTAGACGGTATGTCACTCGCCATTGGTGGCGCGCCCGACGCACTGCTGCAAAACGACTCACCGAGCAGTGGCTTCTGGGGAAACATAGAAGACATCGTGACTGGCATCTTTTTTGTCGGATTTTTCGGCATCACCTGGCTCGGGGCTATCTTGGGTCGTAGCGAGCGATGGTGGCCTGGAGG
>CAYMMO010000049.1:0-2731 GCA_964391615.1 uncultured Candidatus Saccharibacteria bacterium | reverse complement strand
CATCATAGGAGGTGTCGCTGGCTCTGGGGCGGGCTATCTGCTAGCGCAGGGTAGTGTCATGTCGGCAGTGATCACTGGCGGTGTCCTGGCCGCCATCGGTTTGGCGTTTGACTTTCTCGTCAGCAAAAACTTTCGCTCTGCAGTCAAAAGCGGCACGACACCGTCATGGTGGGCGGGCGGCACCACCATCGGGCCAGGCAGTTCTGGTGGCAGTAGCGGATTTGGTGGGTTTGGCGGTGGCGGCGGATTTTCCGGCGGTGGGTCAAGCGGCAGCTGGTAGGTTATACTAGTGGCTGCATGAAAAAACCAATCACAGAAATTATCCATTTAGAAAAAATCGTCGGTGGCGGGCAAGCGCTCGGCCAACTTGCTGACGGCCGCAAAGCGTTTGTATGGGGCGGACTGCCCGGCGAAGACGTCGAGATCACGTCGACCAAAGTAAAATCTCGCATGATCGAAGCAGTTGTGACGAGCGTCGTCAAACCTAGCAAAGAACGCGTCGAACCGCGAGATCCTCAAAGCTACCTCAGCACCAGCCCATGGCAAATCATGGACTTCAAGGCCGAGCAGCACTACAAAGCAGCCCTTATAGAAGAAGCCTTTGAACTTCACGACATCGTACTTCCTGGAGCCATAGACGTATACACCGACGGTGTCGAATACAGCTACCGCAACAAAGTTGAATTTAGCTGGTATGGAGATAGTGTGCAATTGGCGGGGAACGGGTCTGAGTTGGCGGAAGTTGGTGGCAAATCGGTTGAAACGCTTGATCTAGCTTTTTTCCGTCGAGGAACTCATGGCAAGATTGCCGTCGACGGCACTAGCCTTGTTCCAGACGCCATGGCAAGTGTCGCTCGTTCGGTTCGCGACAGTCTGCACGCCGCCGAGGTACCCGCACGAAACCTTAAAACCCTCTTACTTAGGTCCGACAAAGCAGGCAACTGCGTATTTCAACTGTATGTCCGCGAAAAAGGGCTCCAACCATTCACCGAAGAGATGTTCGTAGCTAGCGGCGCTTCGGGCGCAGAAATCATCTACAGCGACCCAAAAAGCCCAGCGTCAGTCATCACGAAACGCCTCGCTAGTTTTGGCGAAATTCGCCTGGCAGACAGCATACTCGACGTGCCGTTTAGTTATGTCTGTGAAGGCTTTTTCCAAGGTAACTTACCGGTCTACGAGCAAGCTCTGCGCGATATGCAAGAATGGATCGACGACAAACCGGTTGTCGACATGTATAGTGACGTCGGCACCATCGGCTTCACTGTGGGCGGCGACAAGCTCACCCTCGTCGAGATCAACAAAAGTGCCGTAGACGAGATGAAACGAAACCGCTACGAACTAGGCAAAAAAGCAACCATCATCGAGGCCAGCGCCGAATCCTCACTCGACTACATAGACGGCGGCTCAACGATCATCCTCGACCCTCCGCGCGCCGGACTGCACAGTGACGTCATAGAGCGACTACTGGACGTAACTCCAAGTCGTATCATCTACCTCAGTTGCAACCCCGTTACTCAAGCCCGCGATGTCGCACTACTTGCCGAAAAATACGGCATCCGTGCGCACCGTGGCTACAACTTCTTCCCCCGCACCCCGCACATCGAACACCTCGTTGTACTTGATTTGAAATAAGAACAGAGGCCGCTTCGTTAAAAAAGCGACCTCTGAAAGGGTAGTGTAGCAACGGCTAAAACTCTTCGCCTCCGTAACGGTGGACGATCTCGTTGAACTCGCCCCCAGTTATGCCAGCCGCCATCTCCTGGTCGAAGCTCTTGTACTTCTTCGGCTCAGCGGACATCTCGGCCA
Organism: uncultured Candidatus Saccharibacteria bacterium; assembly: GCA_964391615.1. Classification (GTDB taxonomy): domain Bacteria; phylum Patescibacteriota; class Saccharimonadia; order Saccharimonadales; family Saccharimonadaceae; genus CAYLGT01. The sequence goes on along the minus strand of CAYMMO010000049.1, from coordinate 925 downwards.
AACTCCGCCAGGCATTGCGCCCTCCCTCGAAGTTTTCCAAAAGAGTTCCCGAAGCTTCATGGCAGAACATGAGGTGGAAGATCTTGTCCTCCACGATCTCGCCGGTGTCATCGTGGATGACCCGTTCGTGGTTGATCCCGTGGTAGACAAACTGCCCCTGAAGCCCTGTTTCTTCCGTGAGCTCACGCCCGGCGCAGTCGACGATCGATTCGCCCCAGCGAACTTTGCCAGTCGGTGGACCCCAGTAGCCGTAGTAGGGGTGTTTCAGTCTCTCTTGAAGTAGATATTGCTTCTCACCATCTACCTCACGCTCGACGATCAACATGACGGCAACTTTTGGCTGTCGCTCTATGACACCTGCCTCGGTGTCGAGCTTGTTGGCGTACTCCTTGCCAGCGACGCTCAGGCTATAGCTTTTGCCGTCTTTTTTGACATAGCCGAGCTCCACGAGGCGTTTTATATGGAACTTGGCGTGGTCACTTTCTAACCCCGTAGCTTTTTGCAGAGCTGCAAAGTTTGCTTCCGGCATAAAGAGCAGCTCGCGCAGGATTTTCGTCTGTGCGTCGTGAACCGATGCTTCATGTGACATAACATTCACTCCTTTCGCCGCTCATAGTAACCCAAACAAATCTTCAAAAACTAGGGAATTCCACTTCCCGAAAATTAGACAGTCTTTATACGTTTGTACTGAAACTTGGCCGCTGTACGCCAACCAGATGAATCGTTACTGTCGAATTGCTTTATGGTGCCGTCGACTATGCTGTCCACATGTACCAGGGCAGGGTTGTACGGTGCGCTGAGGCGATAGTAACGCAGGTCTTCTTCGGTGATGTCGTGTCGGCCAGGATAGATCTTTTTGAATTTTTCTCGTGCTAGGTCGTCAAAATAGTGTGGTTGATGGGCAGGGGGAGTGTAGCTCTCTGCG
>CAYMMO010000048.1:0-5881 GCA_964391615.1 uncultured Candidatus Saccharibacteria bacterium | reverse complement strand
CACTTTCTCGACTTCAACAATGTCGGACTGCAGTTCACGTGGCATGGGCTCAGATACGGCTGGGCCTTCGGCTACAGTACTAGGCTCTGAAGACGAATCATCGTCGGCAGCAGGCTCCTCCTCAGCCGATTCTGGAACATCTGACCCCTGCTCGCCAAAGGCTCCGAGAGGACGTTTTTCGATCTTTGCATCGCTCAGAAATGGAGTTTCTGAGCCAGCTTCCTCCGCTACGGGTACATCGGGCGCCACAACAGGTTCTGCTGCAGCAGTATCGACCACGGGGGTCGTTTCAGCTGCGCCAGCCGCAACCTCAGAAGTCTCGTCCAGCTGGAGAGAACTTAAATCTACCTCAGGTGAAAACGGTGTTTCAAGTGTCTCTGCAGGTTGTTCCTGGGTCGTAGTCTCAACAGCTGCTGCGTCAGCAACCGGTGCGGCATCTGCGTCAGGTGATTGCATGTCAGCACTGATAGGTGCGACGACAGCCGGAGCAGAAGGTGCGGCTGCGGGAGCAGCGGGATTCATGTCAGATGAAGGATGGACGACGTCCATAAATTTTCCACGACGCTTGGTGGCAAGTGAAGGACTGGCTTCGGGTTGTGGAGTAACAGCTGATGGCTCAGAAACAGCTGGCTCAGAAACAGCTGGTTCAGAAACAGCTGGCTCAGAGACAGCTGGTTCTTCGGGTAATACAACATTCGCTACTGCAGCATCAACCGCTACAGTATCTGCGGCAGGTACATCTGTTTCCACTGCAGCCACAGCGGCAGTATCGGCGACCACGGGTGCGGCCGCTTGCTGTTCTTGACTAAGCACGCTGTTGACGGCTTTGTCTAGTTCGTCAAAATCTATATCTTTCACTCTCGCCCACCCTTATTGATTACCCTTAGTATGCGCTAACTCTACGATCTTCGCAAATTCATCTGCTCGAAGACTCGCTCCACCAACCAACAGTCCATCGACTCCTTCGGCGCTCAGAAAGGCACTGGTATTTTCCGCAGATACACTTCCGCCATACAGAACACGGACCTGCTTGCCGGCTTTTTCACCATACAAAGCAGCGATCTGCTTGCGAATAGTTTTAGCAGCCTTTTCTAGGTCGGTAGGAGCCGGTGTCTCACCCGTACCAATAGCCCAAACTGGCTCGTAAGCAATGGTTAGATCTTTTATCTCTTCGGAAGTAACGTTTAAAAGACCACTTGTAACTTGATCGTGCAGCACATGCTGCGTTTCTCCGTCGGCTTTCTCATGAGCCGTTTCACCGACGCACAGAATTGGCTTCATGCCATTACGTAGTACGGCTTGCACTTTGTGACGGATATCTCGGTCGTGTTCGCCAAATACATGACGACGCTCAGAATGACCAACGATCACGTAGTTAACCAGCCCTCGTAACTGTGTGGCCGATACTTCCCCGGTAAACGCACCTTCATCACGCCAATAACAGTTCTGTGCGCCAAGTTTAAACTGGCGATGATTGATCTGCAGGCTGACCGACTGGAGCGCCAAAAACGTTGGACACAAAACAACCTCGACATCGCGGTGCGACGGTACTTTTTCGGCAAGCCGATGCACGAGCAAGCTCGAATCATGCACAGCGTGGTGCATCTTCCAGTTAGCGACAATCAGCTTCTTGCGTTCTTCAGTCTTGGTCATAGTGTTTATGCTTTCATTCTAGTGTACTCGAAACCTACCTTATGCGTCCAGCAAGGCTTCGATGCCCGGCATTGGCTCCCCTGCCATCAACTCCAAACTAGCACCTCCACCAGTGGACACATGCGTGAAACTATCACCTTTGGCTGCATCCCAGTTCAAAACAAAGTCTGCTGTATCGCCCCCACCAATGATCGAAACGGTGTGTGGCTGTGAAGCCAGGGTCAACGCAACTCGTGCTGAACCATGTGAAAATTGTGCCATTTCAGCAAACCCAAGTGTTCCATTCCAGACGACCGTCTTGGCGTCCGAGAGAGCCGAAATCGCAGTAGCAATGCTGTCATGACCAATATCGAGAATCATTTCATCGTCGGCAACATCTTTTACGTCAACCGTTGTACGGCGCTCACTGACATCGATCTTTTTCGCAACAACGACGTCACTCGGCAGCACTATAAAGTCATCGAGCGCATCACGACCAACTTTCTTCTCCGCTGCATCATAAATCTGATGCATAATGCTCTCGAGGCCATCCTCGTGAACGCTTTTTCCGATCGAGTACCCGCGATATTTCAAAAAAGTATTTGCCATCGCACCACCGATAATGATCGTGTCAGCAAGTGCCACAAACCGTTCGATGACGGCGATCTTGTCAGAAATCTTCGCACCACCGAGTACGGCCACCATTGGTCGCTCGGGGTGAGACATGGCGCTCGTGATCGTCGAAGCTTCTTTTTCCAGCAGCAACCCAGCGACGCTCGGCAAAAAATGCGTTACCGCGTCGGTGCTCGCATGTGCTCGGTGGACAACCCCAAAACCATCTTGGACGAAGTATTCAGCTGCGCTGTCCTGAGCAAGCGCCCGCGCAAACTGCTCGTCGTCCGCCTCTTCGCCAGCGTGAAAACGTAAGTTTTCAAGTAGTAGGATCTGTCCAGATCGAAGTCGCTTGGCAGCTTGATGTACGCGATCACCGACACACTCGGGAACAAAGGCGATATGCTGGCGCAGTAGGGCTCCGAGACGCTCAGCAACAGGCTCTAGGGTAAACTTTTCGTCTACTTTGCCGTCGGGTCGCCCAAGGTGTGAGCAAATAACTATCTTACAATCATGGTCGAGCAAAAATTTCACGGTAGGCAAACTCGAACGAATACGGAAATCATCCGCAATAGAACCGTCGCTGTTCAGGGGAACATTGTAGTCAGCACGCAACAAAATAGTTTTGCCGCGAAGTGGTACGTCGCGCACTGTGCGTTTGTTGAAAGATCCCACCCTTTGCATATACTTCTAGTCTACACTATTTCTCAGTGAATCATGCGCACACGAAGCGTGTCTGTTCCACCGGTAATTCCAGGCTGTCGACCACTCACGATTATCGCTGTTGCGTCATGTGGAAGATAGCCACTCATCACGAGCTCCTTAGCTAACTGTTCGCCAGCTTTTTCGGCGTCAGGACGGACAAAGACTTTGTTTGCATACAGCAGCGCCAGCTGTTGAGCTACGCGCCTGTTACTCGTCACCGTCACAATCGGTCGTTGCGGACGATGTGCGGCTATGTTCTGCGCCGTGGCACCCGTCTTAGTCTCCGCCACGATGACGTCTGCCTGTAGTTGCTTAGCTATAGAAACAGCCGATGAACTAATGGCTTCTGCATACGAAGACAAGTTATGGGGTGTCTCGAGTGGGCGTACCGGCACGTGCAGTTGTGTGTAAAGAATGACGCGCTTCATAGTTTTCACTGTCTCGATGGGGTATTTACCCATCGCCGTCTCATCGCTCAGCATGACGCAGTCGGTACCAATAACCGTCGCGTGACTCACGTCGGTCACTTCGGCACGAGTTGGTTCTGGGTGATTCACCATGTTGAGCATCATCTGAGTCGCAACGATACTGATCTTGGCGTGTTTTTGACAGAGGCCGATTATCTGGCGCTGCACGATTGGCACGATCTCTGCCCCAACTTCGACAGCTAGGTCACCACGAGCAACCATGACAGCATCACTAGCTTCAACGATGCGCTCAAGCTCTTCTTCATCGATAGCTGCCTTGGTTTCAATCTTGGCGATGATCTGAGCCTCAGACCCCTTTTCAGCCAAATAGCCGCGCAGCACGTCGATGTCATGAGCACTGTGCACAAAACTAAGACCGACATAGTCGATATCTTTGTTGGCAAATGCGTCGATGTCTCGATAGTCTTTTTCGGTCAAGATGTCGCCACTAAAGTCAGTGTCGGGCAAGTTAACACCTTTTTTGCTCATCAAGTGACCATCGTTTTCGACACGGACTGTGATGGTTTTGTCGCTCACTTCAGTTGCGATAGTTTTTATGCGACCGTCGAAGATGAACACTCGCTCGCCTGGTTTGACCTTTTTACTCAGGTCATATTGGATGGGTACTACGTTGCCTTCATGTTTCGCACCATACACAAGCTTTAGCTCATCGCCTGCATGAACTTCATAGTAGTTATCGACAATTTCACCAAGGCGAATTTTGGGACCCTGAAGATCCTGCAAAATCGCCACCGGTTTTTCCAACTCTTCACTCGCCTTTCGGATCCAGGCAATTTGCGTATCTCGCTCTTCGTGACTGCCGTGGCTGAAATTAAGTCGCAGACAATTTACCCCTGCTTGTATGAGCGCGTAGATCGACTCATAGGAATCAGTTGCTGGGCCTAGCGTGGCTATGATTTTGGTACGTTTAAACGTTTTGTCAGTTTTGAGGATGTGTTTTGTCATCTCCCCAGTTTATAACAGAGGCCGTGATCTGTGAAATCGCTGACGGCTATCGACCGAGCGCTTCTTCAGTCTTCTTGAGGGCGACGGTGGTTCTAACGACTGTGTCTGGAGCAAGTGAGATGCTATCGATTCCCTGCTCAACGAGGAATTTCGCAAATTGTGGGTAGTCAGATGGCGCTTGTCCACACAGACCAATCTTTACTTTCTTTTTCTTGGCAATCTTTATAACGTGCTTGATCAACTCTTTGACCGCCAAGTTGTTCTCGTCGTAGACGTGCGCAACCGTGTGGTTGTCGCGGTCAACTCCGAGCGTCAGCTGGGTGAGGTCGTTGCTGCCTATCGAGAACCCGTCAAACAGCTCGGCAAATTGTTCGGCCAAAATCACGTTACTCGGAATCTCTACCATCATGTACGCCTGGAAGCCATTGACTCCACGCTTTAGACCTTGTTTGGACATAATGGCAAGTACTTTATGCGCTTCGTCGAGGTTTCGACAAAATGGAATCATAGCTTTGACATTGGTAATACCCATGTCGTCACGGACTCGCTTGAGCGCCTGACATTCCAACTCAAAGGCTTCTCGGTACGATTCACTGTAGTAACGACTCGCGCCGCGCCAACCGATCATCGGGTTGTTTTCTTGTGGCTCAAACTGAGTACCGCCGATGAGGTTGGCATACTCGTTACTCTTGAAGTCAGAAAAACGGATGATGACGTCATTAGGATAAAACGCTGCACCGATGATACTGATGCCTTCAGCGAGTTTGTCGATGAAGTACTCGGCTTTGTCTGGATACCCTTTTGTCAGCTCGTTGATGGTGTCGCGAGTCTGCTTGTCTTTGACTTGGTCAAAGTGGAGCAGTGCTTGTGGGTGAATCTTTATGTGCGAGTCGATGATGAACTCTTCACGAGCAAGCCCAACGCCGTCGTTTGGAATCTGTGAGTAGGCAAAGGCATGGTCGGGCGAACCGATATTCATCATGATCTTTGTCTTTGTTCGCGGTAGGTCTTTGACGTTTGTACGGTGGATCGAGTATTTCAAAACTCCTTGGTAGACGTAGCCTTCGTCGCCCTCGGCACACATGACCGTCAGCGGAGCGCCATCGGCAATTTTCTCAGACGCATTACCAGTTCCAACAACACATGGAATACCGAGCTCACGCGAAACAATTGCTGCATGACACGTCCTACCACCTTTGTCGGTGACAATGGCACTCGCCATTTTCATGATTGGCACACAGTCTGGGTCGGTCATCTCGGTAACGAGTACGTCACCCTTCTTGAACTTGGTGATGTCGCGAACACTCATGACCTTGCTGGCTCGTCCAACGCCTATACGGTTACCGACACTGGTACCTTTTGCGAGCAGAGGGCCGGTTTCGTCAAGCTTGTACTCTTCGACGACGTTTAAGTTCTTGCGAGACTGGACGGTTTCGCCACGAGCCTGCACAATATAAAGCTTCTTGTCGTCCTCGTCGAGTGCCCATTCGATGTCCATC
>CAYMMO010000047.1:0-6209 GCA_964391615.1 uncultured Candidatus Saccharibacteria bacterium | reverse complement strand
GCCGGTGTGCCTCTGAAAGCTGCAGTTTCCGGTATCGCTATGGGCCTGATGATGGACGGCGACAAAGCCTACGTTTTGTCTGACATCGCTGATGCCGAAGACTTCGCGGGTGACATGGACTTCAAGACCGCTGGTACCGCTAAAGGTATCACGGCACTGCAGATGGACATGAAGGTTCATGGGTTGCCAGTGAGCGTGCTTCGCGAAGCACTTGAGCGGGGACGTGAGGGCCGTGCACACATTCTGGCGCACATGCTCACTACCATCGCTGAACCCCGCCTGAGTATCTCTCAGTTTGCACCACAGATCGAAAAGATCATGGTCAACCCAGAGAAGATCGGTGCCATCATCGGTAAGGGTGGCGAGATGATCAACAAGATCACCAAAGAAACTGGTGCAGAAGTCGACATCAAAGACACTGGACTTGTTACGGTTGCAGCAGTTGACCTGGCATCCATCCAGCGAGCAGTTGACTGGATCAAGAGCTTGGTTGAAGAGCCAGAAGTCGGTCGTATCTACGAAGGTAAAGTGGTCAAGATCATGGAATTTGGTGCGTTTATAAACATCATGCCTGGCATCGACGGCATGTGCCACATTTCTCAGATGTCTGACAAGCGAGTTGAAAACGTCACCGACGTTGTGAGTGAAGGTCAGATGGTCAAGGTCAAACTGACCGCCATCGACGAGCGTGGTCGCCTGAACCTCAGCATGAAAGATGCAAACTAAAAGCCAGCTTCTCGCTGAACTTGCGGCAGATATCGAGAAAAACGATGTCTGCCCAGAGTTACGCGCGCAGGCTATCCAACTTGTTCTGGGCGACGGCAATCCAGATGCTGACAGCGTGTTTATCGGCGAAGCCCCGGGTAAGAAGGAAGACGAGCTTGGCCTGCCATTTGTTGGTGCCAGTGGTCGGTTTCTGAACGAGATGCTGAGCGCTGCTGGGCTTGAGCGCTCAGATGTTTACATAACGAACATCGTGAAGTATCGTCCACCGAATAATCGCGACCCATCCTCGGAAGAGAAGCAGGAGTTTTGGCCATCTCTCATGCAACAGCTTGAAATCATTAACCCGAAAGTGGTCATCACCCTCGGGCGGCACAGTGGAATGTGTTTTATCCCTGAACTTGTCATTTCAAAAGATCATGGCCATGCCCGCAAAGTGAAATATCACGAGCACGAGTTTCTTGTCATCCCGCTCTACCACCCAGCAGCCGCACTTTACAACGGTGGCATGCGCCAAACATTGATAGATGACTTCCTGGCAGCAAAGGCTCTTGCTGATGCCTCACTTGCCTAAACAGGGGCGAGCTGCTATACTCTATGTAACGCACTAGAGGAGAAGAGACAGATATACTTCCTCGAAAACTGAAACTGAAATTACTTATTTGCTACAACAAAAGAAAGGACAAAAGTAATAACCTATGGGTCAACGAAGACTCGCAGGTCCGCAAAAGGACGATACGTCCAAGCGGCCTAATAACCAACAACAACGTAAAAAATCCGACAACACGGTACTGAACAACACCTCGACTCGTCGTGGTGAAGTGTTCCGTGCTCAGCGTCGTACAAGTGAGAACGTCAACGTTCGCGCCAGCCAGCATGTCATCGACATTCCGGTTAACAAGTCGCGCTACAACGGCTACGGTGGGGTGCAATTTAGCCTAGCCGATGCCAAGAAGCAGCGTCCAAACCCTAACCGTCCTAGCCTAAGGGTTATCCCTATCGGCGGACTCGGTGAAATGGGTATCGGCAAGAACATGATGGCACTTGAATATGACCAAGACATCATCATTTTGGACATGGGCTTTTTGTTCCCAGGAGCAGACTACCCAGGTATCAACTACATCACTCCGGACATTACCTACCTAGAAGAAAACAAGCACAAGATTCGCGGCCACGTGTTTACGCACGGTCACCTGGACCACATCGGCGCATTTCGCCACTTGATCCACCGCATTCCTGCGCCTGTTTACGGTAGTAAATTTACCCTCGGCATGATCGAAAAGACCATGGAAGAGGCAACCAGCGGCTACACCCCTGAATACCACGAGATGGACCCAGAAGGACACGAACGCGTGCAACTAGGCGACAGCTTTAGTGTTGAGCTGGTTCGTGTGAACCACTCAATCCCTGACGCAACCGCAGTTATCATCCGTACCCCAGTAGGTAACTTGCTCGACAGCGGTGACTGGCGCTTCGAAGAAAAGCCAGTTGACGGACGTAAGTTCGACATGGAACGCATCACCGAAGTAGCTACCAAAGAAGGCTTCTTGCTCTTCATGAACGAGTCGACGAACTGTGAAAGCGATGGTTCGCACACCCATGGTGAATTCGATATCCAGGAAAGCTTCGGCCAGATCATGGACAAGCACCCTAACAGCCGAATCATCTTGTCGACCTTCTCGTCACAGCTTCACCGTATCCAGCTCATCCTTGACGAAGCCAAAAAACACGACCGCAAGGTAGCGTTTGCAGGATACAGTATGATCCAGAACGTCGAGCTGGCTCTGCGTACAGGTGTAGTTAAGGTTCCCAAAGACACAGTCGTGAAGATGGAAGACCTCGTGAAACAGCCTGATGGCAAAGTATTGCTTGTTTGTACTGGTTCACAGGGTGAATTCAACGCTGTGCTCAACCGTATGGCTTCCGGTGCTCACAAGCACATAAAGGTCAAAAGCTCCGACGTTGTCGTCTTTAGCTCAAACCCAATTCCTGGTAACGAAAAGTACGTCGTACGAACTGTTGACGGACTGATGCGCGAGGGAAGTGACGTCGTTCAAAACGGCAAGTCTCACCTGACTGGTATCGGACCGATTCACCTTTCAGGACACGGCTTCTACGACGATCACGTCAAGCTGATCAACGCCGTAAACCCAAAGTACTACTTACCGATTCACGGTGAGTTCCACATGCTTCATCACAACGCCGTCCTGGCCGAAAAGGAAAACGGCATCCCACGCGACAACATCTTTGTGTGTGACGCCGGTGACGTTGTCGAATTTTTCCACGACGGAAGCGCCAAAAAAACCGGTCGTGTACCGGTTGGTGGTGTTATGTATGACGACAGTGGGGCAGAGGTTTCAGAAGTGGTCCTCAAAGACCGCATCCACATGTCACACGAAGGTATGTTTGTTGTTGTACTCACGGTTGCTCGAGGGAGTGGTCGCTTGCTGACAAGCCCAGACATCATCTCACGTGGCTTCATCTATCTTCGAGACAGTGAAGAACTCATGAACTTGATTCGCCAGTACTTGAAGCAAAAAGTTGCTCGAAGTTTTGGTGGACGCAAGGGCGACATGGACCAGCTCAAAAAAGAACTCAAAGACGAGATCACGCATATCCTCTATGACCAAACCCGTCGCACACCTATCGTTATCCCAGTGATCAACGAGATTAGTGCAGGTGGTGGTGGCAACGGTGCGCCTCAGGGCCAACCTGGACGCCAGCAGCAGCCTCGTCGTCCTGTAGAGAAGCCGGTTCCACGACAGCCAATTCGCGAAGAGCGTTTCCGCCCGCAGCCAGTACTACATGAGCTCAAAGCTCAGCCGTTTGCTCAGGATCCTGAAAACAAGCACATCCGCGAAATCTAAAAGGCAAAACTAAACCCCGCCAACATACAGCGGAGCCTAGTCGGGCTCGACGCTGTCTGGCGGGGTATTTGGTTCGCGGTGCGAAACCTTGGTGTTCCAGGTGAAGCTGAAGGTCAGGCTGCAAACCATTGCGCCTACATAGACCCACCACGTACTTACTCTTAGCTGAAGTAGCACGGCCGCAGCAAGTGAATTCACCGCGAGCCCCATGAAATTGCCTGGCATGAAGAACGCCCAGCGTCGCTGCCAGCCATGGATGGTAGGGTGGCGATCGCTAAACGTGAAGCGGTCGTGTACCCAGAAGCTTGCTTGTCCACCGGCGATGAAGCCGAGCATATTCGCAAGTCCGACTACGGCACCTGTATGCAGTGCGAATGTGAACACACTTAGGTTCGTGACGGTTGGGACGATGCCGAGTACCGAATACTTGATCAGTCTCAGTAGTACATGAGTGCGCTGATGCACTGTGTTTCACCTCGATTCAAAAAGAGCGAAAGGAAGCGGGGTGCTTCCATCAAATATCTATGATACCACTAAAATGTATACATGTCAATATTTCAGACAGAGAAGAGAGTATTCATAAGGGTGTTGCTTTTTGTAGCAATTTATGCTACAATTTAAGCATGAACAGTTCTCGACAGCATAACGCTCGGGACGTATAATGAACAAAGCATATGGCAAAAAAGAAAAAGAAGTCTTCTAAGAGCAAGAAATCAGTCAAACCAGTTTCTAAGCACACGCTTCCCGATGGTTTTTGGCCACAGGTTGGGGCACTCGTACTTTTGCTTCTCTCGCTGCTTTTGGCACTCGGTATATTTGCTACTGGCGGTCCATTTCCGCAGGCAGCCTACGGCATAGGCCGTAACCTGTTTGGGTGGGGCGTCTACGTCCTGCCGCTTTTGTTTGTGTATCGAGCAGTACAGATTTTCAAGGCAGAGCATAACAAAGTGCCTGGTGTCGTTACTGGCGCCACGGTACTTTTCATCGTCCTAACCTCTGGGTTCGTACAGTTGCTCAGCAACCAACCAGCTGCTTATGAACCAGCTACGCAGGGGCAGGGTGGCGGTGTCGCTGGATGGTTCTTTGCACAGGGGATGTTGCTACTGGCAACACCTACCGTTGGTGCGCTCATCAGTCTCGTGCTACTACTTATCACCAGTCTCTTTGTACTGAGTGTTTCTCCTTATAGCGTCATCAGTTGGTTCTTGAATCTGTTTCGTCGCGACCAGTCTGGAACGCTGGCAGGAAACGCTGCAATCGCCGAAAAAGTTGCCGAAGCTGGCAAGAGCAAAGCCATTGGTGAGCTCAAACTCAACCAGGGCGTCCCAACTATCGATTCATTTGACGACGACAAAAAACAGACCCGGCTCAGTAGCCTGCGCAACAGCGTAACCCAGGACAAAGCCGCTGAAGAACAAGCAGCGCTGACAGCCGTCACTGACCCCGACTGGGAACGACCAAGTGTTGATCTGCTCGAGAAAAAACAGTCTCCAGCCGACGCCGGTGACGTGAAGCACAACGCGCAGATCATCAAAGATACCCTGAACGAGTTTGGTATCGACGTCGAGATGGAAGGGGCCAACATCGGTCCGAAAGTGACTCAGTACACCCTCAAACCACCAAGTGGCGTTAAACTTACGCGTATCACCCAGCTCGAGACGAACATTGCTCTTAACCTGGCTGCTCAAGCACTTCGTATCGAAGCGCCGATTCCTGGCCAGCGTGCAGTTGGTATCGAGGTGCCGAACCGTAAAGCCGCAGACGTACGTTTGTTTGGAATTTTGGAATCGAAGCAGTGGAAGAGTGTGACTGAACCGCTTGGCTTTGCGATCGGTAAAGACATCGCAGGTGATGCCATGGTCGGCGAGCTCAACAAGATGCCACACCTTCTCATCGCTGGACAGACTGGTTCTGGTAAGTCGGTGATGATCAACACGCTGCTGACGAGCTTGCTGTATCGCAACAGTCCAAGTGACATGCGCCTCATACTGGTCGACCCAAAGCAGGTCGAGATGGCGCCATACGAAGACATTCCTCATCTGCTGACACCAATCATTACTGAACCCGAAAAGACCATCAGTGCGCTCAAATGGTTGGTAAACGAGATGGAGCGTCGCTATAGTCTGCTTGCAGAGCAAAAACTCCGCGACATCAAGAGTTTCAACGCCAAGAACCAGGGCGAAGCTATGCCGTACATCGTCATCGTTGTCGATGAGCTGGCTGACCTGATGATGGTTGCTGCACGCGACGTTGAGGCGCTGATCGTTCGACTGGCTCAGAAGGCTCGTGCGGTTGGTATCCACCTTGTACTTGCTACCCAGCGTCCAAGCGTTGACGTTATCACAGGCCTCATCAAGGCAAATATTCCAGCTAGGATCGCCTTTACCGTTGCCGCCCAGGTCGACTCACGTACCATTCTCGACCAAGTTGGGGCAGAGAAACTGCTGGGACAAGGTGACATGCTCATGCTGACACCAAGTATGAGCAAACCAAAACGTATCCAGGGTGCCTGGGTAACCGATGACGAAGTCGTGAAGATCACCGACCACCTGCGTATGCAGCGCCCACCGCAGTATGACGACGAGATTGTTGCGCAACCCGTTCAGCTGAACGGCCGTG
>CAYMMO010000046.1:5885-6715 GCA_964391615.1 uncultured Candidatus Saccharibacteria bacterium | reverse complement strand
GAATCCATCAAAATACGCACCCAGGTTCAAGCCTTCAAGCAAACCGACAGTAGCGGCTCACTACGGTTCTTTGACGACGAGCAGTTGGCAGCTGGAGTACGGCTGGATCTTAAGGAGTTTGAGCTCAAATCGAGAGAAGCACTCCGTATGTACTTTTTGATCGATGGAACGAAGCTACCAAAGGGTGACGTGTACGGTGCGATCTTTTTTATATCGTCAGACACGTTTGGACAGGCAACAGTAACTCAGCAGGTAAGGCTAGGAACACTACTGAGTATAGTGAACGAGACACCTGGTGCCCGGGACGCAGTGGTCGAAAAGTTGAATACAAATACTGTTCAATTTGATACCCATATCAGAGGCTCTTATGTTATAAAAAACACCTCAGCATCAGGGACCACAGGCTTCTACCCAGAAACAACTCTGAAGGTGTGGCCGTTCGGCAAAGAGCAGCGCATCACGTCGCGTCTGGTCTTTTCTGGCTTGTCCCGCGCGACCGATTTCGACGTCCAGACTCCTCCCTTTGGTGTGTATCGGATTACCGCTGCATATGGAACGAGTTCGCAGTCACGCTGGGTAATCGTTTTGCATCCTGTCGCGATTCTGATTTTCGCGGTACTTTTGACTGCAGTAGCGTTTGTGGTTTATAGAAGGCGCAGGGGACCGAAACGTAGCAAATTTCATATATAGCAAAATGCTTGCGTTTTGGTCTAAATAAGGGTACACTCATCTTTGTACAGCGTAGAGACGCGTAAGCAGAGACAAAAAAGGCAAAAAAATGAAACAGATACGCCAACACAGGTTGGCGAGCATTCGGTTATCCGAGAGAT
>CAYMMO010000046.1:0-5875 GCA_964391615.1 uncultured Candidatus Saccharibacteria bacterium | reverse complement strand
GAGAGATATGCTCGTGGTATGTTTTCAAACACACCTTGGGGTGTGCTGTTTGCATGTGTGTCGGTTTTTCTGCTTGGCGTAGCTGCGAATGCTATCTTAGACATCAACCCCGGTAAAGTTTCCGTAACCCCGTCTGCTCATGCTGTTGCGACCGTTCCAACGAAGATGAACTTCCAGGGCCGCCTGACAGACGCAACTGGCGTCATCGTGGCTAATGGTACGTACAACATGCAATTTCGTTTCTATAGCGCGTCATCCGGAGGAAGCTTACTCTGGTCCGAGGAACGACTGGTCAACGACACCAAGGGAGTAACGGTTACCAATGGTTTGTTCGCTATCAAACTTGGAGAAGGTGACGTCATAGGTGCCGGAACTGGCGCAACAGCGCTAAACCCTGCAAACTTTGCCTCTGGCTCAGTGTACCTTGAGGTTACTATGGCGACCCCTGCAAATGCGACGACCAACACAGCCAGTACCAGCATGGTCTGGGAGAGCCCAATGTCCCCAAGGAGCCAGATGGCGACCAGCGCGTATGCTTTTAACTCCGAGACACTGGATGGACTCGACAGTGCAGATTTTGCACAGATTACGGCGAACAACACCTTTACTGGCACGAATTTGATGCAAACAGCAAGCAACAGTGCGTCGGCGTTTGAGGTGCAAAGTAGCACCAGCGCCTCGATTTTAAAGGTGGACACAACTGGCACTGGTGGTGTCACTTTGCTGGGTAACAGCAGCGCTGCTCTTGGGTCATGGATAACTGCGACGAACAGTATTCCTAACTTCTGGCCGAGTTCGACAGCTACTGCTAGCAACGGGTATGTGTATGTGTCAGGTGGTTTCTCCGGTACTGCAAAGAATACCGTCTACTACGCTCAGCTGCAGGCTGACGGTAGTCTGGGCACTTGGCAGACCGCTACCAACACTCTTCCGCAAACACTCTACAACGCCAACTCGGTGGTTGTGAATGGATACTTGTATGTCCTAGGTGGCCGTGACTCAGGAGGCGCTTTCACCGGCCTTACTTATTACTCAAAGTTGAGTGCGAACGGGAGTCCTGGGACGTGGTCAAGCACTGCCACACTGGGTCACACTGCTCAAGCAGGTGTGACGACTAAAAACGGCTACATTTACATCCTTGGTGGTGACGACAATCCTTCCGGGATTCAAAACTTTGTCGCTGCTGCGAAATCAAATGCTGACGGCTCTCTTACGACGGCAACTAGCGCTGCTGTACTTGCGTATAACTTTATATCGGGTGCAGCGGTCGGGAATTACGTCTATGCCATCGGTGGCAATGATGGTTCTAACCATACCGACGTTTATTACGCACTAGTAAACGCTGACGGATCAACAAGCTGGACATCTACGACCTCTTTGCCGGGTAGCACATCGGGCAGTATCGTGGGAGTCATCAATGGTACCATCTACGCTCGAAGCGGAACGAGCGTCTACTATGCGCGACCCGTAGCAAATGGAACAATTTCTTCATGGTCTACGCTGACTGGCGCGCCGAGCACGACTTCGACTGCCACGGTCGCGGCAAATGGCTATCTTTACTCGATCGCCGCAAGTTCTCAGTATGCAAAAGCAGGAGGAGTTGTAAGTATCGGCGGTGGGCTTGACCTTGTGAGTTCCCTGAGCCAGCCAGGTAATAGCTCGGGTGGGTTTATAAAAGCTGGTGATATCAGCGCTACGGGAAGCCTAGACGTGGCGGGCACCGCAACCTTTGCTACCGCGGCAACTGTAACGGGTGATTTCAACGCTGGAAGTGGGTTATTTTCGACAGCAACTGCTGACAGCTTGGTACGTATCGGCCCAACAGCAGCAGATGCGACCGGGGTCGTGTTTGTCCTCGACACAAAGAACACTTCTGCCGACCCAACCGGTGCCGCAGCGACGAATGGCGCCATGTACTATAACTCCGCACTTGCTCGGTTTAGGTGTTACGAGGGAAGTGCTTGGACTAACTGTACGCCATCAACAAGGGTTGCTGTATCGACTGCTACACAAGCTCCTGCGGCTGGTACGGACACTATTGTTAACGGTTCGACAGTGCCGCTCGGCACGGCGGGCCTTATCGGTCCGACAGGCTCAAACCAAAACGGAACGTTGATCACGTGGAGGATCAAGATGTCTAAGTCGGCAGCTGGTACTGGTGCGACTACCTTTACTATTCGCTTCGGTACCGCGGGCACAACGTCTGACACCGCACGGTGTACAGCATTTAGCACCGGTACGGCTACGGCGGTAGTGGATGTGGCGGATGTGGTAATCACCGCATATGCAACTGCGGGAGGTTCAACAGCGACACTTAACTGTGCTGGAACGATGTCACACATGCTTCCAAATACTGGCTTTAACAACGCTACGTACTTCGTTCAGGCATATAGCACCCAAACTTCGTTTGACTCGACTCCAGCGGGAACGAAGGCGAGCCTATCTATAACTGCCGGTACTGGGTCGACAATAACCATACAAAAAGTTGAAACACAGGTGGTGAACCTTTAGGCGATTGACATTAGATTCCATCCGCGCATAATTTTGCATAGATACGTAAGGAGGGTGGAATGAGCAATGTTATTAAAGCTTTCGCCGTGGTGATGGCGTCGCTCGGTATGGGGCTAATACTAGGTACGTTTGCGGATGCTCGAGAGGGTGTGGGTAGGTCGGACCATATAGTAGTATGCCAAAATGAACAAACGGGTCGGCTGGTTAATGGCGACCCCAAAAGAGATCACAAGTGTCCCGCAAAGAGTAAGCCCGTCAATGTCGGTACAACACAATCTGCGATTGTCAGATTTGATTATAACGCGGATGAGCCATTTGGTCCGGGGATATACAATAGCTCTAAATCACGCGGTGTCGTAGCTCTTAAGAGGGTAGAGACAAGTAATTACGGATCAGGGTACTGCATACAACTTGATTTCAATGCAAAGTATGTGTCATCAACTTCGGTGTATGCAATTTATTCGTCCGACCCTAATGAGGTAGCAATATTCAGTGATTACTGCTCGGCTCCATTCGAGTATTTTGCCTGGGGTACAGCGGCACAGAGTATTTTCTTTACTGAATAACTTCATGGAAGCAGTGTTTGTTATGTAGGCCCCGGAGTGTTTACCATAAGTGCTATAATTTACCCTATAAGGAGTTATTAGTTTTATGGACAGAAATACTGCTCGACCAGGGGTGCTTAGAGGGCAAACGGTACGACCTGGACCGGTGCCGCCAGTTATGCCGAGTCATGTGCCTGCTAGCCGGGGTAAACGAACAAGAAAAGTATGGTGGGGTGTTGGACTAGCCCTGTTGTTGGTTGTCGTCATCTTGGGCATGATGATGTGGAGGGGCATGGGTACAAAAATGCCCGCCAGCGATCGATATCAGGCAGTCTTTATGAACAACGGACAGGTGTTCTTTGGTAAGCTCAAAAACGTTCAGGGCCCATACATGAGCCTAGAAAAGGCATACTACACAAAGAAGCAGGATCTTCCTGCAGACGCCACAGATGAACAAAAAGCTGCTGTGGCAAACAACGTCTCCTTGGTAAAGGTTGGCGATGAAGTGTACGGCCCAGAGAACAGCATGATGATTCGTTCTGACCAGGTACTGTTTTGGCAAGACCTAAGGGGTGACAGCAAAGTCGCAAAAGCGATCGACGCCAACAAGTAGTCGCTCAGTCTATACTGAGTGTATGCCTGAACTTCCTGAAGTTGAAACAGTTAAACGCGGTCTTTTGCGCCTTGTTGTTGGCAAAAGAATTGTTCAAGCTACCCACGATACACAGAAAAGTTTCCCAAACGCTCCAGGCGATGTTGAGCAGTTTTTGTTGGGCGCAAATATAACCGATGTTCGTCGCCGAGCAAAGGTGCTTCTACTGGATCTTTCGAGTAACTACACGCTCGTTATACATCTAAAAATGACGGGTCAGTTAGTGTATCGAGGCACGCAGAATTTTGGCGCCGGGCATCCGAACGAGAGTCTTATCGGAGAGCTGCCGGATCGCTCAACGAGGGTGATCCTGACGTTCGATGATGGGAGTCATCTGTATTTTAACGACCAACGCAAATTTGGTTGGATGAAGCTCTTTCCAACCCTCGAGGTGCCTAACATCGACTTTATGAAACGAGTTGGTCCTGAGCCTCTCGAAGATACTTTTACTGCGAAGGAGTTCATACCTCGCATGCGTCGCCGGAACGGCACAACGGTAAAAGCAGCCTTGCTAGACCAGACAGTTTTGGCAGGAGTTGGTAACATTTATGCCGACGAGTCGCTGTGGGGCGCACGGATTCATCCGGCGCAGCGAGTAAGAGACGTGACTGACAAACAGTTAAAAAAATTACTCGAAGAAGTGAAGTACGTCATGAATCTCAGCATCGAAAAAGGTGGTTCAACCGACCGCAACTATGTTAACGCCGAAGGGAAGCGGGGGAGCTACATAGATTTTGCTAGGGTGTTTCGGCGCGAAGGCTTGGAGTGTCCACGCTGCGGTGCGGTCGTGGAAAAAAGTCGCGTCGCCGGACGAGGTACTCACAGCTGCCCAGTATGTCAGGTACAATAGGTAGCGATGATAACCCTTCTAAGTGGAGAAAATGATTTTGCTTTAATGGCAGCACTGCGCGACATAGTTCGCCAGTCTCCTGAGCAAGCCGAGGTGTTTGATGCCAGTGAACTCGAGGTGTCTCAGTTACCAGATTTACTTGCAGGAGTGACGTTATTTAGTGCTAACCGCTTAATTGTTATAAAAGGTGCCGAGGAAAATAAACCGCTCTGGGAAGGGCTGGAAAAGTGGGTGCCGTCCGTGTCTGAAGAAACTCACCTGGTACTTACTACCAAGAAACCCGACAAGCGTACCAGGACGTACAAACTGCTCACAAAAGACGCTGCGGTGCGTGACTACAAGATGTTGGAACCTGCCGAGCTCATGTCCTGGCTTAAAGGCGAAGCGCGCTCACGCGAAGTAGACCTGAGTGGCGACGTGGCACGCTACTTGCTCGACTATGTAGGACATGATCAGTGGCGACTGACGGGTGAGCTCGACAAACTGCTTCTCAGCGGGCAGCCACTGTCGCGCCAGCTCATACAAGACATCGCTGAGCCATATCCTGAAGCAAGCGCCTTTGAGCTACTCGACAGTTTGTTTCAGGGAGATACCGAAAAAGTTGATCGACTACTAGAACTCATGGCGGAGAGAGAAGACCCGTATATGTTCTTTGGTCTGGTGAGTTCGCAGGTACTTGCGCTGCTTGCTCTCACGGCAGGCGGCAATCGTCGCCCAGATGAAGTCGCCAAAGACTTTAGTCTGCACCCGTTTGTTGTGCGGAAGCTTTCCTCGATCGCAACAAAACTTGGACGTCCAAGAGTTACGGTCGTGGTTGAGAAGCTAGCCGATTGCGACATACGTATAAAAACCACCGGTGTCGACGCCTGGACTCAACTGCGTCGAACACTACAAAGTATCGTGATCTAAAAACACCTCCGAGCAAGGAGGTGTTTTTGTGTATCCAGGAATGTCTATTTCTTTGCAGCAGGTTTTTTGGCTGGAGCTTTTTTGACAGCTGGTTTTTTAGCGACTGCAGGTTTCTTTGCAGCAGCTTTGGCGACAGGCTTCTTGGCCGCTACGGGCTTTGCAGCTTTTTTGTCGAGCTTTACGCCAGCAGCTTTTGCAGCTTTGGCCAGGCTAGCTTTGCGGCGAGCGGCAGTGTTCTTGGTGATGAGGTTTTTCTTTACTGCTTTGTCGATCTCGCTCTGGACACCTGAGAGGGTGGTAGCGGTTGGTTTGGCGGTAAACGACTTCAACGCTGTTTTGATGGCTTTTTTGGTAGCCACGTTTCGGTCACGACGCTTGGTCGTTTGGCGCATACGCTTGATGGCTGAT
>CAYMMO010000045.1:0-6789 GCA_964391615.1 uncultured Candidatus Saccharibacteria bacterium | reverse complement strand
CGTCAACGCTTGCCTCAGCGAGCGCTTGCCTCACCGTGGCTTCCTTATTGAGCTCACCGACCGCCCGGTCCCAAATCAGTCGGGACTGGGGCAGATCGGCATGCGGGTCATCCTCGAACGCATCGGCGACCAGCTCGAGAGCCAGTGCGCCAATCTCATCGAGATCAGCCCGAACACTGGCCCGCATCGATCCGGAAGTGAACTTGTTACCCAGTTGAAGCCTTGGGTCCCAGCCCACTCCCATAGCGTTGAACGACTTGGGGCGCCACGATGCGACACCCTCCTTGGCGAATTGAAGAGTTGCCATCTCGTCGAACCTTGCCTGGATGCGGTCGAGATTCCGCCACCAGAAGCGGCGGTTCACAACTAGGATCACGTGCTTGTTGCGAATCTGCGGATGGCTACACATCCAGACGAAGGCGCTGGTTGTCTGCTCCAGGCTGTCCTTCGCTGGAGTCGTCACGAGTAAAACAACATCGCTGTCCACCAGAGCGCGAACGTTGGTGGGGCGTTGCGAGTCGGTGCCACAGTCATAGACATGCACCTGGACGAACCGGGAGCTCAGTCCATGCAGCAACCTGAAAGCCTTGACCGCAAGCGTGAACTTCCCCTGGTAGTCACCGGGGGGATTCGACGCGATCAAGTAGTAGCCACCGTCCATCACGTTGCCGTGGCGGAAGTAGTCAGTGGCGGACTCGATCAGGCCAGCCTCGGCGGCCTCGACAAGATCTCCCAGCGCCAAGTTGGTCGTTGTGCGACCACGAAGTGCCAGAGTGCCGCTGTCCGGGTTGTTGTCCTGGACGACGACCTGCCACTCCTGCCGATGACTCTTGGTACGACCAGCCGATGACTTGGCGAGCGTTGTCTTGCCCACACCACCCTTGCGGCTGAAGACCGAGATGGTCTTTCGCACAAAGATGATCACTCGCTTGATCCGCCGTCGCGTACGACGCAGTCGGACCCAAGAAGAAGAGCGTGGGCAGGGTAGCCATGCCAGCCACCTAGGCTTGTAGAGCCGCAGCAGCACGTACAGCCAGTAGTAGGTCAGCCGATGGAATGAATACCACGGCGGCCTCCCGTTGACGACGCGCGACGGCGGTAGGCCGTAGATGACACTCACCAGCCAGACAAAGTTCTCGGCGGTAAAGGTGCTGGAGAACCAGCGACCGATACGCCGCCAGATGTGTCGCTTCTGCTTGACATCATCATCGATGTTGAAGATGCTCTCCAACTCAGCCCCCACTCTGGCGGGCTCTGTCGGCGTCACATCACGCACGAAGTCTTGATCTTGGGAGCCCGGCACTGTCGTGGCCGGAGGCTGTCCGAGATCCCGACCCTCAGAGGGGCCGGTCCTTCCTCGACCACGGAAGTCCATGGCGATTCACCGTCCTATTGTCGGTCTCTCACATATGAGAGATGTTGGATTGATTTTCAAAGTGCGCTCGACAAACCGAGCGCACGAGTGTTGATCATTCGTACCTCCGATCTGGAGCGACTTCGAGTGGTGCTCGAAAGCCAGGCCTTATTCGGCCTAGCTAAAAACCTAACTTCCCACCAAACCAGAACAGTCGTTAGGTCATCAGCCAGGACGAAATAGGTGCGTTCAGGTTTGTTTATTTAATGTTATCGTAGCACAGATTTGAAGAGTTGTCATCTTGATAGGCAGATATATATATTTACCCTAGTATCGTGTGCCTAAAATTGCATGCTTAACGAATTAATTGTATAGTTGGAAACTATCCGAGAGATTCTCGGACGAGTTCCTACATGGAGGTCCCATGTCGCACACAGATCGGCCTGGAGACCACCAGGCAGACGTTGACAACACGCCACCCCCAGCCGTCAGCAACACTTACGGCTGGATGATCTACTGGGATTGGCTCATCTTGGCAAACGATGGTGACACCCACTACCCACAGCCCTTCTTGATCGCATTTCTGACCATGCTGGGGTTCCCGGCACTCGCGGTCACGAAGGACGACTGGTCCCTGTGGTGGATCTGGCCAGCCTCGATCTTCCTCGTCATCTTCCTACCGCTGAGGGCCCACCGCAAGCGCGAGCTCCAGCCCGTAGAAGTCGATCCTTACAGCGGGGACATCAGGATCGTCCAGACGGGTCAGGTCTGGCCTTGGTTCATCGGCAACAGCGCCACCGACACGTTCTCGCTTGACGACGAAGTGATCACGCCCGGGCAAACACGGTTCGAGCAGCTCTTCGGTCTGGACAGCGAGACCATCCTTCTGCCCAAGACCCTCTACACCCGAAGTGGCAAGCCTGTCCAGAAGATCAGGGCGCTTCACCGCGTCCGAGGCGTCAACGACATCCTTGCCATCAGATCCTGGCGTCGCAAGCAACCCCAGCGTCTCGCTGAGCACAACAACGCGCTCCAGGAACAGCAGCTCAAGGTGCTGGAGGGGATCGAGAGCAAGCTTGCGGTGCGACCTCCTGAGCCCAAGGAATGGCGCATCATGTAGGAACACCGGCGGGGATCTCACCATCAGATCCCCGCCAAGCACACACTTTTTGAAATTATCCTATCGTCGCGCCGAAGAGTTGGCCGACGCCATATGTCACAACCGATGCGAGAAGCACGATCAAGAATTGACGAATCGCGCCAGAAGGGATCGATTTGCCAGAGCTTGATGCCACATAGCCGCCTGCAACCAGGCCACCAATGGCAGTAAGAACAATCGACCATGTGATCGCAGTTGCGCCACTCACAAAGAACCACGGACCAAGCGGTCCGAGTGATCC
Source organism: uncultured Candidatus Saccharibacteria bacterium (assembly GCA_964391615.1). GTDB lineage: Bacteria > Patescibacteriota > Saccharimonadia > Saccharimonadales > Saccharimonadaceae > CAYLGT01. The sequence continues at coordinate 4,035 of CAYMMO010000045.1, read as the reverse complement.
GAGCGTGAAAAGTAGGAACGAAGAGATGGCCGCAACCCACGGAGAGCCAAGTTCGTCCGGATTTACGCCCACAACCTGCTCGGCATACGTTTTGAAGAAATTATCTCTGTCTTTGGCGATTTCCGCTGTAGCTTTTACAGCGGTTTTTTCGTCATATCCGTCATTTTTTAGGTGATCTACCAGGTTTTCCTCTAGGAGTGCCTTGTCTTTTTTGATCATACCCTTTAAATCACCGAGGACGCCCTCGAACAAGTCAACTTGCGACTTAACTGACACCCATTCGCCAGCCGCCATGCTTATAGAACCGGCTATAACGCCAGCAAGTCCAGCAAGAAGCACTGCTTGTGAAGAACCGCCAGCAGCCGAAACACCCAAGACCAAACAAAGCGTGCTCACTAGTCCGTCGTTCACTCCCAGCACAGCTGCTCGTGCACCTCCTTTTTGTACTTGTTGGGCACGAGCCGAAAGAATCTCGCTGTCATGTTTACGTTGGTCTGCGGTTAGTGTTGTCATAGTTCTCCTTATTATCCTCCAGTGTACCAAATCGCCTGGCATCGCACACCGTACTCAGCCGCAAGCATTACGCCCCAATTGAACGTGTTGCAAAATCAAGAGCACTTACTCCAAGCGACGGTACTGCACGAAAACGGCTAAATGACTCTTTTGACGATGTGCTAAATAGTTTTTCTGCAACCCCCTCTACGTTCCCAACAACTTGAGTAACCGTCTGAACAAGCTTAGCTTCGTCAGCCCAGCTCTCTTCAAGGGCAGGGAGTTCAGGAACAAATTGTCGCACTTCGGCATATCTTTTCAGTAACCAGCTTAGCCTGCCTTCCTCACCCCTCAACACATACTTCATTGTCCAGTATGCAACGCACAACAGGTACGCTAGTTTGTCGGCAGGTTCTTTGCTGTCGTCACCCTCACGCCATGGATAAGCATCGCTCGGATCATTTGCCTGAGCCGTCAGGAAGTCCTCATAGAGTCCATGATGTCGTTCGGGCAATATAGTGATATCTAGTTCCTGACTTACGACCGGACCAGGGTACATAACTATAGAGTGCATCCCATCTAGTGGCGCGAATCGAGGGCGTTCATAGCGGAGGTAAGCGCCTCCAATAGCCCGAAAGGCTAAGTCACGTGAAGCGATCACCTCTTCCTCAGCCCCATCGGGAACAACGACCCACAAATCAACATCACTGTAGAGATCCCGACGGGGCTGGCCGCTTGTTGACCCATACTCAAGTACCGACACAGCATCTGCACCCAGGACGCAATGTGCACGGTCACTAAGCCGCCTCCGGTGGGCAAGCTGCCTGTCCAAAGATTCACCGTCAACTATCGACAATGCCTGACTATTCATTTTTGAACTGGCTTCGTTTGATTTACTAAATCTCGGAGTTCAACATCGTTCCAAAAAACTAACGCGTTACGCACAAGCTCACGATCAGAATCGCTGCAGTGAACGAGTGATCGTACTCTTTCGGAAACCGGCCGACTCTCATCATCCAAAAAATTGCTGTCATGCTTGGCCCTCACGAGGCGCTTGATCTTTAAGGCTTCCTCAGTGGCATTCGGTCCTACTAGTAAAAATGCATCAACTGCATCACTTTTCATGTATTTCACAAGCTCATACCACCAGTCATCGAGTTCATCCATTGGATTTTCATCCCACTCTGTCGGTGGTATCCACAGCCGTTCGATCATTGCATCATCCAGAACTATTTCGCGTCGTGCACTGGCAATTCGAAGTCCGCTATTTTCTAAACCAGCGAGCACCTCATCTTCAAGGCCCTTGGCGCGCGCATCAGGCTTCAGCATCAAAAGCGACCAGTCTTGGGAACTAAACCCATGCTCAACAGATTTGCGGCCATTCTCTGCATGTAGCTGAACGGAAAGTGAGTGTAAAGCAAAACGGTTTTCTGTCCATGCGCGGGGTATTAAATCATCAAGTGTCCTCTCGGGCACCCAAAGATACACTTCATGTTCATCCGAAAGGCGCGGCTCAGTCATAGGGTCAACCTCGACGCCGAAAGTATGCTCGGTCAACAGCGACCCCTCATCACCTATAAACTCATAGCTTCCGTCCGACTGCACAATCTGCAGCGCCCTCAGACCAAGCTCTTCGAACACCTCTCGGCGCATTGCTGCTTCAAGATCGGCATCGGCTGCTTCAACGCCTCCAGTTACGCCTTGCCAAAACCCCCCACGCTCCTCAGAGCGTCTAAGCGCCAAAAATTCGATGCCCGTGTCCTCACCCGCGTCACGAAATACATATCCAGAAACTTGAGTGCTCCGGCTCATCGTTACTCCTTTTTACCTACATCACCAATAGTATTACTCTAACACCTTAAGGCACCTTGTCAATTCCTTAAACGCACTGTCCCTTTTTAACGTACCGAGAAGATCTTCTAGAGGCATGGCGGTGTCATAGGAAATAACCGCGATGTCTTTCAAGCTTGCGAAATATGCATCGTACCACTCCTTTACATAGCCTGCGAATTCTACGTCGCCCCAGTCGTTACTGTCGGATTTTCTTCGTGTGACACTTTCCTGAGGGCTTATATCGAGATACACGTAAAGCTCGGGGTGACACAGTTTTCCTGAAGCGAGTGCTTCATTCACCCAACGTTGCGCAGAACTAAAAACTTCTCCCTCGCCGAACATTTGAGCTCTCGCATACGCAAAGGCAAGTGTTGAGCAATAATTTCTATCCATCACAATCAGCTCTGCGCCGAGAGCACGCGACAGGTCGAATTTCTTAATATCATTCTCAAAAAAACTTTCTTCGTTCTGCAAATCGATAGGGAAGGGCATCTCTTCAACGAATGCAGCGGGAGATACATGGGAACGAAGTTCTTCAACCAAAGTAGTTTTTCCAGCACCTGGCAAACCCTCAACGACAATCACAGACTTGTGCTCGCGATCCAGATCACCAAGGACTAGCGTTTCAACCTCTACGGCCTTGCCAAAACAATCATTCGCGGCTTCCTTAAGCCAGTGCAATAACGAAGGATCAAACTCTTTTGCTCGTGGCGCTTGCCAGGAGTATTTAGTCAAAGAAATCGCCACATACATTTCTTCCGCAGCAGCAAAAGTGTTTTCCATGTCAAAATATTTGTCAAAATATTCTGCCGCCGCAATACGTGCGTTCTTTGAGTTGGACATATGGACAATTGCATCGGCAAAATCTTCATCTGTATCAGCCACAGCGATTGCATCCTTGCTTAGCGGAAAGCCTGACATCGCCTTCAAGCTTGCCACGCACGGCAGGCCGCTAGACAGGTACGTAAGAAGTTTAATTTTTGTACCCGAGCCCAAACTTATTGGCGCTATGCCTACCGACGCATGCCGCAGCAGGCTTATTTTTTTCATATCATCGACTTCGCCATGCGCGACAACATTACTCGGTCCCATAAACTTCTTCGTGTCACGACCTACAAGGTGAAACTTATAATCAGGGAGCAAACGAGCAAGCTTGTTTGCTATATAACTACATGCTTGCGCATTGGGCGGGTAGGATGAATTGCCTATAAATAACACATCTTTTGCCGAGCCAGCCATGCCAGACTCAATTTTTTTGACCGCAAACGGCAACCACGAAATTCGCTCCTTAGGCAGATCTGGAAATTCTTTCAAAATTTGATCGTGGTCGTATTTTGAAAGAATTCTTGTATGAGTTGCCGCATGAATCGAATCAATCTGCGCCTCTACGTTAACTCGAGTCTCTTCTTCGCTCATATTCATGAATGCAAGATCAATTTCGAAGTCATGCATTTCGTATAAAGTTGCTATCCCGAGGCCGCGAGCCGCAGGCGCAAGCACTCTAGAAAAGTAGTGGGGATTATGATTCTGCGCAATATCTACCCCATATTTCTTTAGTAATGCTTCTACCTTTTCTCGCTCGTAATACTCCGCTGCAGGCAGGAGAATAGTGTCATAAGGTAATGCCTCAAGCTCTGATCGAGATGCGCGAGCTCGATCAGCAGTGATCATAAGTGGTCGCCACTTCTTTGAAGTACTAAGGTTGTAAGC
>CAYMMO010000044.1:4897-6858 GCA_964391615.1 uncultured Candidatus Saccharibacteria bacterium | reverse complement strand
TCGAGCTGATTTTCCTGCTGCCACCCAATAGTACACACGATGCGAACTTTGCGGTTGTATGGTCATGTATAGCCCTAGCACCGAGTCGACTTTGCCATGTTCGACACCATTTTTTGACAACATGCCATCCTCTGCATCACGAAATGTGCCATCATGGCCTTCTATACCAAAAAGCCCGACACTATAGTCGTCAAAACCGCGGCCGTCGGAATGTGCGCCGTTGATCATAAACGTGCGGTGGCCCTTGTAGGTCTGGATGACTTTTTGTTCAGGTTCGTACTGCACTGTATCGCTCATGTGTGAGTCGCTGATGACGAATACTTGGTGCATAAAAAGTTTCACTTCGCGTTCCTCGTCGCTCATATTGACAACGTGGATGTTGCGAATGAAGGCCATCAGTTCGCTGTCGACACAGTCGTCAAACTCGAGCTTTACACCAAGCCGATCATTCACGGCTACGATCTTCGACACGAGGACGTTGTCGTAGTACGCACAACTTGTGTTCCACGAGCCATCATCCAACCAGCTGAACATACCCGCCACGAAGACGCCTATGCGATGTCGCAAATGTTTTGCTGCCGTGTGGTTCTCTAGCCCTACATACGGAAAGTAGAAGTCGTGCACCAGACCATATTTGTTCAGGCCTACGTGCAACTGACCATTGCTAAGCAGCACTGGCCGAGACACTAGTCGGACCTTTCTGAAAACGTAGACTGCATGAGGCGCCAACGCAGGTCACGAATAGCATTCATGTAGTAGATAAATGCGTCATATGGCGAGTTGTACGGGCTAAAGTAGGCGTGTACGTCGCCGTCGCGGAACCATTTCGTGCACATATAGTAGACGTGGTCAGATGTCTGAAGTTTGCGCCAGTCGTTCATAAGTTCTGGGTCACGGCTATGGAGTATGTCATCCTCTAGGTCGTAGAGATGCCGCATGGCTTCTTGCTGCATGCTGTTGCCGAGCCAGGCGCTTAGGTCGCGCTCGGTGTCTGCCCAGGTCACGGTTTGCTCATAGGACAGTTCGCCGCGAACATCATGTTCTGAGGCAGCTTGCGACGCAGTGACGCACTTGTGCTCTGAGTTGCCAAGCCAGGCAGGGACAAAGCCTTTGAAGAATTCAAAGATTCCATGGTCTTCCCACTGGTGTTCACCGAAGGTCTCATAGTCCATACACAGGTTCACGAGCGACTCATCTTCGTTTGGCGCGTCCAGCCAAGAGATATATTTGTCCACTGTCAGTGGCCATTCTGGCCAGTCTTGGTTGGAGAAGCGGAAAGCAACGTCGTCACTCAGGCGGTAGTTTTTGAGCAGTAGCTTGAGCTGCTCAGTACCGGGGGCTTGGTAGACATAGTTTGGGCTACGCCAGCCAAGGATCGCATCCCAGCCCTCGGCGAGCACTGCTTTGTAGCCTGCTTGGTCGGCCCACTGGCCGAGCTCGTTGTTGTAAGCAAACTCAGTGTTTCTAAAAACAGTTGGGGTGACGCCAAAGATCTCGAGTACTTTTTCCCGGTGCATGAGTACCTGTTTTTCAAACTCGAAGCGGCTGTAGAAAAAGGCAAGACTGTGCTGATAGGTTTCAGCGACAATTTCCACACGCCCGGTGGCAACGAGCTCCTGGAAGCTTCTCAAAACATCTTGGCCCCAAAGCTCACACTGCTCTATGAATGTGCCGGTGATACTGAGCGACAGCTTGAATTCTGGCTGATTGGTCAGGAGCTCTAGTAGTAAACGGTTCATTGGCAAGTAGGACTTTTCGGCGACCTTACGGAACGTGGCTTGGTTGCTCACATCGCCGTTGTCTTTGAAGTAGTCATGGCGCTGGCCTATGTCAAAAGCCGTGTAGGGAGAAACCCTGAAAGGCTGGTGCACGTGCAAGTAGAGCATAACCGAGCGCTTCGTCATGGCCGTGGTGCCTCCAAAGCTCTTGAGTACTTGTTCATGAACTGTTTCGCAACCTGG
>CAYMMO010000044.1:0-4887 GCA_964391615.1 uncultured Candidatus Saccharibacteria bacterium | reverse complement strand
CCTGGCGCCAGGACATGCCGTCTACTTCTATACCAACATTGCGAGCTAGTTCGTCTCGAAGGGCAACTGAGCTAGTCAGTGCTATGAGTTGGTCGGCAAGGCGGTCTTCGTCCCAGTAGTCGTACCTGAGGACATTGCTGAGCACTTCGCTGACGCCTGACTGATTCGTCAGGCTTATTGCAGTGTTGTGCTGTGCGGCTTCAAGCGCCGTGAGGCCAAACGGTTCACTCACTGAGCTCATGACGAACACATCGGCGAGATTATACATGTCTCGCCATGCTTTGCCACGTACGAAACCTGGGAAAAGCACTGCGTCGGAGATGCCTAGGTCGGCACTTAGTCGAACGAGCTCATCTCGCTGGTCACCGTTTCCCGCTAGCACAAACAGCATACGACTATGTCGGTTCAAGGCTTTTGCAGCAGCACGTAGGAAGTGAGTGAGTCCTTTTTGCACGGTCAAACGGCCGATAGTCGCGACGATTATGTAGCCTTCGCGCTTGAGCGCTTCTATATAGCGATACTCCATGAGCTCTGTGGTGTGTGGCGGCAGCTTGTTTTGACTGTTATGGATGACCTCGATCTTGCTACCAGGGATGCCGTACTCGCGCATGATGATCTGCTTGGTCGCTTTGCTCACCGCAACTATGTGGTCTGCGGCCATGAGCCCATGTTGCTCGATCTCGTGGATGAGCGGGTTGCCACGATGTGCGCCAGCTCGGTCGAACTCGGTAGCGTGTACTTGGGCTATGAGCGGCGCACCGCTGAGCTTCTTGGCGTGTACGCCAGCGTCTAGTGTCAGCCAGTCGTTAGCGTGGATGACATGAGGTTTGTTGGTAGCCAAATATTCTTCGACGAACTTACGGTAGTGCACTTGGCAGCATCGGACAGCCTCGTATGAATGCGTATATGGGTCGATCGCGAGACCTGTTGGTTCCGTGGTGGCAATGGATTGAGTAAGTGTCAACGGCTCAGGAGCGTTCATGACGTTCATGAAGCTTGGGCTGTCGTGTTTTGCGTGAGAGGGAAGTATGAAGTCGATCTCGGCACCGTACTCTGCTAGTGCTTCGGCGAGCCTGTAGCAAGCAACGCCTAGTCCGCCACTGTTATAAGGTGGCAATTCCCAGCCTAACATCAGAATTTTCATGTTTTCATGTTGAGCAGTGCCCAGCCCATCCTTAGCTCATAGTTGTATCTGTTCTCAAGTATAGACCTCGTGAAAGGTGTTCGCAAGGTGATTATGCTAAATTCTCAAGAAAGGTCGCAAATGTCGCACGCGTCTTCGCTATGTGCTTCTGCCCACCAGAGTCGCCAGGCAACTCCGGGAGGAAAAAGTTCCATGTAGGCGACGAAATCCGCTGCGCGGCGTACGAGTGATCCTGCGAGACCAGACAACCGCAGTTTCTTGTATTCAAATATCGCCCAGTTGTGGCCTACCGGTACGACAACGGCAGGAGTTTTTGACTTGAAACGTGGTGGCTCTTCGCCGTGAATGTCGGCATGGATAACTCTAGCAACAAAACGAGCATTGTGAACTGCAGTTTGGGCGAGGCCAGCGAACTCGGTGTTTGCATTGTCACCAATGACGAAGATATGGTGAGCGGCTTGGAGCTGCGCATCCACCTCTACTTTGCCGTTTGCAGCCAGACGAAATACATCTGAGTGTTCTTTGAAAAACGGATGATTTGAGACCCCGGATGTCCAGACTACGGTTTGGCTCTCTATGTCACGACCACTTACCATGATGCTGTCGTCGTCCTGCATCTCAACTTTTTTGTTTGTCATGACTTTGACGCCAAGCTGTTTGAGTCGTTTAGCCACGAGGCCGCTAGCTTTCTCGCTCATACGCGGAAGTACACGTGGTGCTGCCTCGACGAGGTCTAGACTGACTTTACTGCGCGTTACAGCATGTTTTTCGGCGATGTGAGCGAGGTAGGTCGCAAGTGCGGCGGTCAGCTCGACGCCAGTTGGCCCAGCGCCGACTATGACGTAATTTTTGTCTAGGTGTCGGTCGGCTGCAACGTATTCGTGCAAGTGTTTTTTGAACCGCATGACTTCTTCGGCTGACTTGATGCTATAGCTATATTCGTCGAGCCCAATGATCCCAAAGTAAGTCGTCACGACGCCCATGGCAAAGATCGCACGATCATACTGATACTGCCCATTGTCGCCCACGATGAGCTTTCTGGGCACGTCTACACCTGTTACGGTGTCGTGAACAACATGTATGTTCGGGTGTTTACGGAAAAACTTCGAAAGAGGTATGACAGACGGCTGGCGGCTGTGACCAGTAGCGGTCGAGTAGAGGGCGGGGTAAAACAGAAAATGGTCGCGGTCACTAACGAGCGTGACGTGTACACGTGGTTCATGGGCGAGCTCAAGCGCCGCCTTTACACCCCCAAATCCACCCCCGACTATAACTACACGCATGTTTTTACTTTTCCTTCTTACCACTAAGATATCATGAGGCTTGCAACGGACGCAAAATGCTATCGTTTTGTTTTGACATCCCGTATAGTAAGGGGCAGTTATGTGGGGAAAAGTGTTTAAATTTGGGCTACCACTATTTGTGCTCGTCGCACTCGGCTTTTTGATGTACGTAGCCTCTCGTGGACTCACGTTTGCACTTGTCGACACACACGGCATCGTCGCGACTCAGCAGCGTGATCTTTTGTACTTCGCGACAGGCCTCATGCTCGTCATCATAATCCCCGTTTTTGTACTGCTTTTTTGGTTCGCCTATCGCTATAACGAAAAACGGACCAACGCTCGCTACTCACCGAACTGGAACACCAACAAGCTGCTGGAAACCATCTGGTGGGGCATACCCATCCTCATCATTGTCGTGCTCTCGGTTGTTACGTGGCAGTCATCGCATAGTCTCGACCCGTATCGGCCACTGGCAAGCTCGAAGCCACCAACAGTGATACAAGTTGTTGCACTCCAGTGGAAATGGCTCTTTTTGTATCCTGAAGATGCCGTCGCCTCCGTAAACGAGGTTGCATTTCCCGTCGAACGACCTGTGCGTTTTGTGATCACGTCTGACGCTCCTATGAATTCGTTTTGGATTCCACAGCTGGGCGGTCAGATATATGCGATGTCCGGTATGGTAACGCAGCTCAATCTAGACGCAGACACAGTCGGCGACTACCGTGGTCTGTCGGCAAACATCAGTGGTGAAGGTCATTCTCAGATGAACTTTACCGCAAAGGCGTTGTCATACGAGGACTATCAGGCCTGGCAGAGCAACGCACGCCAGGTCGGCGACCACCTCGAACCAGACCAATACGAAGTTCTGCGACAAAAAAGCTTGAACAACCCCGTCACGTACTATCATTTACACAATCCTGAGTTGTTCGACACTATCATAAGCCGCTATAGTCACGGCATGAAGCATGGAGGCTAACGTATGTTCGGAAGACTAACTTGGGACGCTTTGCCGCACAACCTCGTAGCCCTGGGTGGTGCCGTGTCGATAGTCGGCGGTCTTTTGACGGTCATAGCACTGCTTACCTATTTCAAAAAATGGCGCTGGCTCTATACGCAGTGGCTCACGTCACTCGATGCCAAAAAGATTGGTGTCATGTACATAGTTGTTTCGCTCGTTATGTTGCTGCGCGGTTTTGGCGACGCGGTCATGATGCGCGCCCAACAAGCACTTTCGACCGGTGACAGTAGCGGCTTCTTAGACTCAGATCATTTTCAACAGATATTCACCGCACACGGCACGATCATGATCTTCTTTGTCGCCATGGGGCTCATGTTTGGACTTATAAACGTCGTGCTACCGCTCATGCTGGGTGCCAGGGACGTCGCGTTTCCGTTTCTAAACTCTGTCAGCTTCTGGTTGTTTTTCGCTGGCATGGCACTTATAAACGGCTCACTGGTCATCGGTGAATTTGCTGCCACGGGATGGTTGGCGTATCCGCCGCTATCTGGTATCGAGTACAGTCCGGGGGTCGGCGTGGATTATTGGATATGGGCACTGCAGATAGCGGGTATCGGAAGTCTGTTGTCGGGCGTGAACTTCATCGTGACCATACTCAAGATGCGCGCACCAGGCATGAGCCTCATGAAGATGCCTGTCTTTGCTTGGTCAGTACTCGGCAGCATGATCCTCGTCATCTTCTCGTTTCCTATACTGACCGCGACCATCACCATGCTGGCGCTCGACCGTAACATGGGTATGCACTTCTTTACGCCCGACATGGGTGGCAACCCGATGATGTATATAAACCTCATCTGGGCCTGGGGTCATCCGGAAGTATACATACTCATACTCCCAGCCTTTGGCGTGTTTTCAGAGGTTGTGGCGACGTTTGCGCGCAAAAAACTCTTTGGCTACACCTCTATGGTTGTGGCCATCATGGCTATCTCTTTCTTTAGCTATATCGTCTGGGCGCACCACTTCTTCACTATGGGGGCCGGGGCAGACGTCAACACGTTCTTTGGTATCGCGACCATGGTTATCGCCGTGCCGACCGGCGTAAAGATCTTTAACTGGCTGTTTACCATGTTTAGAGGCCGCGTACACTTCCACAGCTCTATGTACTGGTTCATGGCCTTTGTGGTGACGTTCACTATCGGCGGTATGACTGGCGTGCTCCACGCTATACCAGCTATCGACTTCCAGATGCACAACAGCCTGTTCTTGGTCGCTCACTTCCACAACATGGTTATCGGCGGTGTCGTCTTTGGCTATATGGCAGGCCTGGTCTACTGGTTCCCAAAGATCTTTGGGTTCCGTCTTGTCGACAGTCTCGGCAAAATTGCCGCCTGGTGCTGGACGATCGGGTTTATGGGCGCGTTTATACCGCTCTACATCCTCGGCATCATGGGCGCAACACGTCGACTCGACCACTACGACGCAAGTCTTGGCTGGCAGGGACT
>CAYMMO010000043.1:0-7148 GCA_964391615.1 uncultured Candidatus Saccharibacteria bacterium | reverse complement strand
TGACCATCACACTGGCTGCTCCAGTAGGCGGAGACCTCAAACGAACACTCATCACCTGGTGTCGGGAAAATATCGCGGGCAACATACTGATCACCTTCCGTTTCAACCGCACGCTGCTTGGCGGTATGGTGCTGCGAGTGGGTTCTCATGTCTACGACTGGTCGTTTCGACGTAAGTTGCTGACAAACAAAGTTAGTTTTTTGAAGGTGCTAAGTAATGTTTGACAACAGCCTTTTCCAAAAACTCGTCGAAGCCGACCACCTAACCGGTGAAGTCGTCGCTGTTAACCGTTTCATCGTCGAAGTAAAAGGCCTGGAAGGCGCCTGTATCGGTGCCCAGATTCTGTTCGAAGATGGTCAACGAGGTATGGTTCGTGAAGCGTACGGTGACCGCGTGATCCTCTACAACATCGACACTGAAAACCTTACCCTGGGGAGTCTCGCAGTGGTCGAGTACGACCAACTCCAAGTCCCAGTCGGTCGCGAACTAATCGGCCGCGTCGTCACACCTATGGGCGTCCCACTCGATGGCAAAGGGCCGATTGGTGCCAGCAAGTCATCTGGCATCTTCACCCCAGCTCCAGGCATCATGGACCGCAAAATGCTCGACGAACAGCTGGCTAGCGGCGTCTCAGCCGTCGACAGCTTCTTCCCAATCGTGCTTGGCCAGCGTATTGCAATCCTTGGCGACAGTAAGTCAGGTAAAAGTGCTTTTCTGTCTCAGCTAAGCGCCTCGCAAGATGGGCTCAATCGTATCGTCGTCTACGTCCTCATAGGCAAGCGCAAGGTTGACGTTGAAAAACTTACCCGCGGCCTTCGTGAGTCCGGCGCAATGGAACACACCATCGTTGTGCAAGCCGACATCTTCGACAGCCTTACGCAGAGTTACCTCGCGCCCTACGCAGCCTGCGCCATGGCAGAAGAGCTTTGGTACAACGACAATCAAGACGTTATCATCATCTACGACGACCTGAGCTCACACGCCGAGGCCTACCGTCAGCTGAGCCTGCTTCAAGAAGTTGACCCTGGACGCGATAGCTACCCAGGTGACATCTTCTATACCCACAGCTCCCTCCTTGAACGTGCAGGTAGGCTGCTGACCACAGGAAAGACGCTAACGAGCCTGCCAGTCATCCTGACGCCAAACGACGACATCACTGCCTACCTACCAACTAACGTCATGTCGATTACCGACGGACAGATCATCTTTGACCTAGGCTATTTCCGCAAAGGTGTTCGCCCTGCCGTCAACGCCGGTCTTTCGGTCTCACGTGTTGGTGGTCAAGCCCAGACCAAACGTCAAAAACAACTTTCGACCGCACTCTTTAAAGCCCTGGCCTCCTACCGACAAGCTGAAGAGTTCTCGCACTTCTCGAGCCAGCTAAGTGCTGAAACTCGCCTCGACCTGGCGCGCGGTAAGCACCTCTACCAAGCACTACTACAGCCTGTCGAGGAACTGTTCACCCTGCCCCAACAGCAACTCATGCTAGAGACCATCATGAAATCCGACGATGACCGACCAATTGATGTTGCTGGGCTCCGCGCCGCCGTTAAAGCCCGCTCTGCCGAGGCCCAAACCGAAGAAGATTTCGACCGTATAGAAGCGGAGTTCTTGCAACAGTTTAGGCCTGAGCCACTTGTAGTCGTTGACCCTGCAGCCGCTGAAGAGGCCGCTGAAGCAGCCGAAGCCGATCCAAAAGACAAAGAAAAGTCCAAGAAAAAAGACAAGAAAAAGGACAAAGATGCGTAGGGCAAATGTCATTGAAAAAGATGCAGCCAGCATCGAGACGCTCAAAGACCTGACGAACGTCTTTGAAAGTCTGGCAAGCACCCAGGTGGCGAAGGTGAAGAACAAGGCCCAAATCAGCCAAGAGTTCTTTAGTCTCATCTGGAAGCGCTACACGGCGCTGCGCGTGGACCCAGCAAGTCGCATTGGCGCACGAGACGTTGGTGGCAATGGGCGAAAAGTCTCGATACTCATCTCGGCCGAGGCTGGACTGAGTGGCGACCTCGACATGCGAATGATCGAGGTCATGCAGCGCGACTATGACCCTAAAACAATGGATATCATCGTACTGGGAAGCCACGGCGCCAACCAACTTTCTCAGCGAGGCATCCCCTATATTCGTTTCTTCCAAGTACCGGAATCCGACAGCTATATCGACGTCAGTCCGATCATCGATACCACACTTCCCTACGACGAGACCACCGTCTACTACGCCGAGTACCTCTCGCTCGGCCAGCAAGAAGTTCGCAGCATGAACCTCGTCTCACACATCCAGGCGATGAGCGACGATGTACCCGACGATGTCATGACCGATGCCGACACAATCTTTGAGCCATCACTCGAAGAGATTGCCGACAAGATGGAAGTAACCATGATGAGCCTAGCGCTGGCGCAAGCAATTTTGCAATCCGGCCTCGCCCAGGCAGCCAGTCGATTTAACGCCATGACCGTCGCAGAAGATCGCGCTGGCGAACTACTTACTGAATACAAACTTGAGTTTCACCGCGCAAAACGAAGCGAAAGCGACCGACGTCTGCGTGAAGTACTGGTAGGAATCAAGAAAAAACGCCGCGAGCGAGCAAATGGAGTATCGGCATGAAACCACAAGCAACCGAAAGCTGGGTTGGCACTATCGCAACGCTGCGCGGACTCACCGTCGAGATAGAAATTACGAGTGACTCAAAGCCAGACGTCAAAGAACTCTTAGCTGTCGAGGGTCACCCCGAAGTATTCCTAGAAGTAAACTTCTTCCGTGGTTCACGTGCCATCTGTCTAAACCTGACCAACAACGCAGTCGTACGTTGCGGCCAACGAGTTGCGCGAACCCACGAAAAAGTAACTGTGCCAGTTGGACCTGCCACTATGGGACGTGTGTTTAACGCGCTTGGTGAGCCGCTAGACAAAGCCGAGCCAATCCTTGAGAATCGACGGCCTATCACCGTACCGAGTGGCACCAAAAGTTATCGTGACAGTTCTAAACTTGAACTACTTGAGACTGGGCTGAAGGTCATCGACTTCCTCACGCCGTTCGTGAAGGGTCGCAAGATTGGCGTCATCGGTGGTGCTGGTGTCGGTAAGACCGTGCTGACGATGGAAATGATCCACAACGTCACCCAGAGCAAGGATGGCGAAGAAGCGAAGTCTCTCTCTATCTACTGTGGTGTTGGTGAGCGTATCCGTGAAGGTAATGAGCTCTACGAGACGCTGCGCGATACCGACGTGCTGAAAAACACAGTCATGTTCTTTGGACAGATGGACGCGACTCCCGCCATCCGTAGCATGGTCGGTCCTGCTGCGGCAACCGCTGCAGAATACTTCCGCGACGAAGAAGGCCGCGACATCCTGTTCTTCGTCGACAACATCTACCGCCACGTCCAAGCTATGACGGAACTTTCGACTAACCTTGGGCTCATCCCGTCCGAGGGTGGCTACAGCCCAATGGTATTTTCCGACCTGCGACTCCTCCAGGACCGGCTGGCAAGTACCGAAAAGGGTACAATCACACGCGTGCAGGCCATCTACGTCCCAGCTGACGACTTGTCTGACCCGGCTGTGCAGGCTATCTCGCAACAGCTCGACAGCGTCCTGGTGCTTGACCGCTCCATCGCCGAACAAGGTATCCGTCCAGCGGTCAACCTACTCAAAACGACAAGCTCCCTCCTTACGCCAGACATTGTCGGAGAACGCCATTATCACCTTGCAGAACGGGTCCAGGCCATCATGCAAAAATACGACAGCCTGAAAAACATCATCGCGATCGTGGGCGAGAACGAATTGAGCCCGTCGGACCGCGCTGACTACCAAAATGCCAAAAAGCTCATCCAGTTCTTCTCGCAAGACTTCGCAGTGGCGGAAAAATTCTCTGGTAAACCAGGTGAATACTTCACACTTGAACAGACGCTCGATGGGATTGAGGCAATCATCAATGAACAGCCCGAAGAACAAGCCGAGTCAGCCAAGGCTGGCGAAAGCAAAATGACCGCCGAAGAGATGGTAAAGCAAGCAGCTGAAGAGACTAAAGATGCCGCAGCCTGAGGCGATACCTCTGAACATCATCGCTCGAGCACCGTTTGATATTTATTTTGAAGGCAAGGCAAATGCCCTCTCAGCACGCAATCGCATCGGCGACTTTGACATACTACCTGGACACGCAGATTTTTTTTCTATGCTCAGTCCTGGCGAGGTAACCATTGAGCCAAGCGAAGGCGATACGGTAAGTTTCCCTGTTAAAAGTGGCATCGTTACCGTCAAAGGCAACGAAGTGTTTGTTTTTGTAAACGTATAGACTACTGTACTACGACGTAATCAACGGCGTATCCCCCTGGAGGAATGGCGCCATTTATACCTATACTAAAACCGGTTGCGCTACGATTGACGTAAACATTGCCGATACTGCCCCCTACGGCTCCAAGGACAACGTGTGGGGTTTGAGCATACGCCTGGTGGAACGTTACATTGGCGACGATGCCACCTGGTGCACCGAGACCCGTGTTGACCGCAACGGTACCCGCCGCGTCACTGCCGCTAATGGAGACTGTTCCAGTTGGGCCTACACCTGCACCTGCCGTCACGGAAGGAGCCGTACCGCGAGCAATGATATGCCCACCTATAGTAAGTGTCGTGTCTGAAGTAAGCGAGCTCGCCTGGAAGGTCCTCACCGTCAATGTACCACCGACCGCCAGACTCCCGGCGATATTCACGTTGTTGTTAACAGTAAGGAGCTGGCTAAGCGTTACAGGACCCTGCAAACGAGTGAGGCCTGCAATAGTAAGGTCCTTACGCAGCGTAAGATTCGTCGCAGTTGCGTCGCCGTTGATCGTAAGTTTATTGACCGAAGTATCACCTGCTTCAAGCTTTGCCAGAGCCGCATCGCCGGCGGTCAGTTTACTGTTGAGATTGAGCTGTCCACCAATATTGATGTTCTTGCTTATGGTCACGTCACCCTTGAAGCGGCTATTTGGTCCAACGACCAATTCGGCACCAAGGTTGCCGACTGGGGTCTTGTTGAGCCCAAGACTGTTAAGCGTCGCCGGGCTTAGCACTACCGACTCTTGAGCCACCTTTTCGGCAGTATCGTTGCGACCCTTGAGCACAAACCAAATAATCCCACCGTTAACGGCTAAGATGAGCGCGACTGCGATGAGTCCTATAAAGGTAGCTTTATGCCCAGGCTTGTAGCTACCTCTTTTTGAGGGTTTGCCTGGAGTAGAGGCAGTATCAACTTTTTCCACCTCAACAGCGGCCTGCGGCTGTAGGGCCTCAGGCTGTGGGGCTTCTCCGGGTGAATTCGGTTGATTCTCCATATTTATTACTTATGCTTAGTATACCGAGCAGGTAGACTCTACGCAAACCACTTACGCCAACTTGCAAAATATCCTCAAACCCATAAGAATAAAAGAGGTTATGACTATGAAACAGAGGATCATACACGGTGCACTCTTGCTGCTTTCGTTGCTACTAGTGGCCCAGCCTGTGCATGCAGAAACATTACAGTCGAGCAGCTACCGCTTCGAAGAAAGTGCCATTGGCAAAAATGGTTTGTTCGATGCAAGCTCAACGAACTTTCAAGCTAGAAGTGCTACAGGAGACATTGCCATCGGAAACTCTGCCTCGGCAAATTTTCAAGTTGACAGCGGTACACACACTTCCCCAGATCCAGCACTTACCTTTACTGTCACTGGTGCAAACGTCAACTTCGGCAGCTTCAGTTCCGCAGCAACTACAACGGCCAGCGCTACTTTTAGTGTCGTTAACTACACAACTTGGGGGTACGTTGTACAGATAATCGGCACCACGCCTGCAAACGGGTCTCATACTATACCTGGCATGGGCACGACCGCTATAGCTCAGCCCGGCGTTGAACAGTTTGGTGTCAACCTCGTTGCAAATACTTCACCCTCATCATTCGGAGCAAACCCAAACAATGGCCAATTCGGCTTTGGGCAAGCAGCAACCAACTATGACACACCAAATGAATTCCGCTTTGTCAGTGGCGAGACGGTCGCGTCGGCACCGCAAAATTCAGGCCAGACGAACTATACTATGAGCTACATCGTAAACGTAGGCACACTTACACCGGGTGGCATCTACAGCGCCGACCAAACTCTTATCGTCGTTGGCACTTACTAGATTAGCCAAAGATAGTTAAAAAAGTTGTTGACTCGTATAAATGCTTATGCTAATATTCGATCAAGTACCACTTAAAACAAACAAGAAAAAGAGATCCACCACAATGAAACACTCTTCTATATCAACCCGTTTAACGAGCTTCGTGCTCGCGAGTGCTGTATTGCTTTCGCAGCTGATCCTCCAGATCCCGACAGCATCTGCTGCCCAGATCACTAGCCGTAGCCTGACACTTCAAGCTGGCGGTAGCGACGGAGGTTCAAAACCAGGTGGATCTGTGAACCATTTATTTGGCCTCACCCTTCCTGGTGGTGGTAACGTCGGTTCTATAAAGTTTGAATACTGTACGACAGCAGCAGGTTCGTGTACGATGCCGACTGGTCTCGTCACTACCAGCGCAGCACTTGGTGCTGAAACTGGTGCGACCGGCTTTAGCATGGTCAACACCACTAACGGTGCTCCGTACCTAACTCGTGCTTCAGCCGCAGTTGGCGCTACTACAGCCGTTACCTACCGACTCGACACTATTACTAACCCAACTGCTACAAACCAGACCTTCTACGTACGTGTAACCACCTACGCCTCTACCGACACAACCGGTGGTAGCAGCGACGCTGGTGTTGTTGCTGCAAGTACCGCGACCCAGATCGTACTTGACGGAACGATGCCCGAATCACTCGTCTTCTGTACTGGTGCGACCGTCACAACTACGCTTGGTGTGCCTGACTGTGCTACTGCAACCGCAGGTACTGTCAGCTTCAACCAGCTCTTCTCGCCAACCGACACTGCAACTGCATCATCTCAGATGGCGGCAAGTACTAACGCTGGCTTCGGCTACATCATCACTGTCAACGGTCCAACCTTGACCTCTGGTGCTAACACCGTTACCGCTATGGGCTCAGCTACAACTGGTGTTCGCGGTACAAGCCAGTTCGGCATGAACCTGAAAGCCAACACAACGACAACTTCGACTCCAGCAGTCGGAACAGAAGTAGCTCCTGCAGCCAACGGTACCA
>CAYMMO010000042.1:0-7333 GCA_964391615.1 uncultured Candidatus Saccharibacteria bacterium | reverse complement strand
ACGATATCTCGGGTTTGCTACTAGCTTCCGAAAAGAAGCTGGAACCTATGGCAAAGACATGGAAGGCATCATTCGCATGCACCAGTTCGATAAGTTAGAGATGGAAAGCTTCACGACCGCCAAGGACAGCTACGACGAGCACTTGTTGTTCATCGCAATCCAGGAGTATCTGTTACAGCAACTTGGTTTGCCGTACCACGTGCTTATGAAGTGTACTGCTGACATCGGCAAGCCAAACGCACGCGGTGTCGACATGGAAGTATGGCTTCCAGGACAGGGCAAATACCGCGAAACTCACACCGCTGACTACATGACCGATTACCAAGCACGACGTCTACAAACGCGAGTTCGCACCAACGATGGCGTTGAGCTTATCCATACCAACGACGCAACCGCGTTTGCGCTTGGACGCGCTATGGTCGCCATCATCGAAAACTACCAAACTGCAGAAGGTGACGTACGAATCCCCGAAGTTCTCAGGCCATTCATGGCTGGCAGAGCTACCATTTAGGGCGTATACTAAAGGTACTAGCAGCTGTAAATTCTGCCTGAGAGGGGGTCATCTATGATCAACCATATCGACATCACCGGAGTCCGCTACACACCAGATGAGCAGACCAAAAAGTATGTTCGAAAAAAGATAGGGGGCCTCGATCGCTATCTGTCGCGCCACATGCGCAAAAGTACTCGAATTGTTGTGATACTCAAAGAAGTTAACCGTGCGAACGGTAACAAGTATGAGTGTGACGCGGTCATAAATTTGCCGGAAAAAACCGTCTCTGCCAAAGATTCGACTATGAATATGCTTGCTGCTGTCGACATCGTCGAAGAAAAACTGCGTCAACAACTCAAGAAATATCACGATACTCGCAAGGACCACCGCAAGAACCATAACTTGCTCGGTCGCTTGAAACGACGCTTGCACCGACCTAGTTTCGAGAGCTGAGACACGTAGCACGTGCCTTACTGGCGCCACCTTCCTTACGCTCCTGAATTCTTCAGGTGCTGCAGTCGCTTTACGGTGGCTACAGTAAGTCACGTGCACGTTCAAACACTTTCTTTTCCACCTCTTGAGCGGTATACTAGAACTAGTTTCATTTACTGACTAACAGATGAGGGGTGCAAAACGACTATGAAACAGGCACTGACGAAAGTGTTTGGCGATCCGCAAGCGCGAATCCTGAAACGGCTACGTAAAAAAGTAGTTGAGGTCAACAACTTGGCCGACAAATACCACGACATGAAAGTCGTGGATCTTAAGAAGCAAACTGACGTTCTCAAAAAACGCCTCGGCAAAAAAGGTGTTACGCTCGACGACCTACTCCCCGATGCCTTTGCGCTGGTGCGTGAAGCCAGCGATCGCAGCCTGAAGATGCGTCACTTCGACGTTCAGCTCATCGGTGGTATGGTACTGCACGAAGGAAACGTTGCCGAGCTGAAGACCGGTGAAGGTAAGACCCTTATGGCCACGCTTGCGGCCTTTTTGAATGCGCTAGAAGGCAAGGGCGTACACGTTGTTACAGTGAACGACTACCTGGCCCAGCGTGATGCCGGCTGGATGGGTGAGTTGTACGACTACTTGGGTATGAGCACCGGAGTTATCATCAACGACGTCAGCTATTTGTATGACGGCAAATTTGAAAACGCACTGCACTCCGACCCTCGTATGAAGCGCCTTCGCCCATGCTCACGCAAAGAAGCCTACGCTGCGGACATTACGTACGGAACAAACAACGAGTTTGGGTTTGACTACTTGCGAGACAACATGGTTAATGACCCAGATCTTCTCCGTCAGCGCGACCTAAACTTCGCGATCGTGGACGAGGTGGACAGCATCCTTATCGACGAAGCTCGAACGCCGCTCATCATCTCGGCACCAGCTATGGAAAACCCAGAGCTGTACCTGAAATTTGCCAAAGTTGCAGCTGCCCTAAAGCCTGAACACTACATAAAAGACGAGAAGCGTCGCAGTGTCAGCTTGACCGACGAAGGTGTCGACAAGCTAGAGAAGATGCTTGGCATCAAAAACCTCTACAGCCCAGAACATGTGCGTAGTGTCTACCACCTTGACCAAGCGCTCAAGGCCGAAACGTTGTTTAAGCGAGACAAAGACTACGTCGTTGCAACAGATGGCGAAGTCCTGATCGTCGATGAATTCACCGGACGACTTATGCACGGTCGACGTTACAACGAAGGTCTTCACCAGGCTATCGAGGCTAAAGAAAATGTTGCTGTTCAGCAAGAGAGCCAGACACTGGCAACCATCTCTTTCCAGAACTATTTCCGCATCTACAACAAGCTAAGTGGTATGACCGGTACGGCATTTACTGAAGCTGAAGAGTTCCAGCAGATCTATGGCCTGGACGTCATTCAGGTACCACCAAACAAGCCGATCTCTCGTACCGACCGCCAAGACAAGATCTTCAAGAGTGAAGCAGGGAAAATCGCCGCTTTGGTTACTGACGTTGCAGACTTTCAGAAGAAAGGCCAGCCAGTACTTATCGGATCTGCAAGTATCGCGAAAAACGAGTTGATTAGCAAAGCGCTCAAAAAAGCTGGCATCAAGCACGAACTCCTAAACGCCAAGAACAACGAACACGAAGCGGCAGTCATCGCAGAAGCAGGTAAAAAGGGTGCCGTCACGCTTGCAACCAACATCGCTGGACGTGGTACGGACATCGTACTTGGTGAAGGTGTACGCGAACTTGGTGGTCTCGTGGTACTCGGTTCTGAGCGACACGAAGCTCGTCGTATCGACAACCAGCTTCGTGGTCGTGGCGGTCGCCAGGGCGACCCTGGAACCACTCAGTTCTACGTTTCGACTGAAGACGACCTCATGCGTATCTTCCAGGGTGAGCGAATCGCCTCACTTATGGATCGCCTAGGAGTCGACGACACGACGCCTATCGAAAACCGTGCTGTGAGTAAGACGCTTGAGTCTGCTCAGAAACGCGTCGAAGGCTACAACTACGACACGCGTAAAAACGTTGTTCAGTACGACAACGTGATCAACCGTCACCGCAAAGTTGTTTACAAAATCCGTCGTGACATCTTGGACGGGGAAGACATCAAACCAGAAGTTGAGCGTCTACTCGAAGCCAAACTTCGTGACCTGACGCTACTGCCCGCCAAAAACAATCCTAAATTTGCTGAAGAATTTGAGTCGGTCATTCCGGTTGAAGCTCAAACCATCGCAAAAATTGGTGCTGAAAAACGTGACAAAACACGTTTCGAACAAGCGCTCGAAGCTGCTAACAAGTTTTACTTGAGCAAAGAAAAAGAGCTCACTCCAGAGGTTATGCGTGGTGTCGAACGAGAGATCTATCTCCAGGTACTCGACCTACTTTGGATGCAGCACCTAGAGAACATGCAGCACCTTCGCGAAGGTATTCACTGGCGTAGTGTTGGTCAGCGCGACCCACTCGTTGAATACCGTGCCGAGAGCCAGAAGTTGTTTGAAGGCCTCCAGGCAACACTTCGTGACGAAGTGCTTCGCGCTATCTTCCATGTCCGCAAACAAGAAGTGAATCCCGACAAAGTTACCGACGACCACTATGAGTCAGAACTAACCCAAGCTGCGCAAAGCTCAGTTGAGCGTGGCGTAAACGAGGCCGGGCTTCCAACCATTCATTCCGAAGACGAATACAAAGCCAAGAAAGCAGCTACTACCGTCAGCAAAAAGAAAGCTGCTGCCAAGAAGAAGCGAAAAGCCACTCGCGCTGCACGTAAACGACACTAGACATTAAGCATGAAACACACCGTACATGAAGTGACACTGAAAAATGGCTCACGAGGCCTGTTGATCGACGTGCCTGGCGCAACGGTCATGAGTTTTCAGTTTCATTTTCGTGCTGGTAACCGCTATGCAAAGCGTCCGGACATAGAGCAGACTCCACACATCATGGAACACATGGCGTTTGGCGCCAATGCACGCTTCAAAGACGGGCATGCATTTGAGGCGGAGTTTACCAAAAACGGTGCTCATCATAACGCCTACACGAGCGATTACAGCATGGTCTACTACGGCGACTGTGCGGACTTTGAGTGGGAGCGAATCCTCGACCTCAAGCAGGTAGCCATCACAAAACCTCGTTTTAACGAAGAAGAGTTGAAAGCTGAAGCTGGCAACGTTCGAAACGAGCTCAACGGCTATCTAAACTCACACCCTCGGTTACTCTGGCCAAAAATGCAGCAAGTTTTAGGTGAAGCAACACTCACGTTTCCAGAAGCAGTAAAGACTATTTCCAACGTCACACTGGCTGACGTCAAAGAACACTATCGACGAACACATAGCAGCGAAAACATGCGCTTTATCGTCGCTGGACGCATGTATCGACGTAAAAAACGAATTATCGAGATGCTGGAAAGTTGGGAGTTGCCCCATGGTGAACGTTTGCCGATTCCGCTCGACGAGCTGCATGGCGCTGAGCCGTTTTTGATTCGTCGCAAAGAGTCGAGCAACATCACCTTCGGGTGGTCAATGATTGTCCCGCGCCGCCTGAGTGATGCCGAAGTAGACGCCATGAGTGCTGTGAACCACATCCTGACCGGAACGATGCATTCACGCATCTATGGTGCGGCACGCAAAAAAGGTCTCGCCTACGGTATATTTTCCGAAACCAATGAAAACGAACATGCTAGTAGTTGGGACTTTGGTGCCGAGGTTAACCTAGAGACTATCGAGCCACTCTTCGACATCATCGTCCGTGAAGTTCGTGAGGTACTGGACGGTAACTTGAGTGAAGAAGAGATCGAAGCCGCGAAACAGTACGCACTCGGTCGTCACCAGATGGGCGCGCAGACAGTTGGGCAGATTAACCGTTGGTATGCAGACCGCTATTTCTTCGACGGGCACATAGACGACTACGAAGCGCAGCCACATGCTATAAACGGTGTTACTAAGCGCCGAATCGTCGAGACTGCGCGTGAATTCATAGCTTCGAACTGTTGGTTACTTGGTGGTGTAGGGAGCGGGGACAAAGCGCTTCTCGAGAGCCTCCATGCAAAACTCGACATCTTGTTTGACGACAGGCTAAACTAAACGCATGAGCGCGAAAAAAGTTGCCATAGCTGGATACGGAGTAGAGGGCAGGGTTAACTACACGTACTGGCGTGAGCTGGGTCATGAAGTGACCATCGTGGATGAGCGCGAGCTTAGCCCGTATGATCTTCCGTATGGTGCGGCAGCTCGTCTAGGAAAAAATGTGTTCAAAAAACTTTCCGACTTCGACCTCGTCATTCGCACGGCAAGTCTTCGGCCAGACAAAATCAAGACCAAAGGCAAAGTTTGGTCGGCTACTAACGAATTTTTTGGCAAATGTCCGGCACCGATCATCGGGGTTACAGGAACGAAAGGCAAGGGTACGACAAGTAGCCTTATCGCGAGCATTCTGCGTGCAGCCGGTAAAACTGTGCACCTACTCGGCAACATAGGTACGCCGGCACTGGAAATTTTGCCGACCATAAAAGCCGACGACGTCGTAGTGTTTGAACTCAGTAGTTTCCAGTTGTGGGACATAGAAAAAAGCCCACACATCGCTGTCGTACTCATGATCGAGCCAGACCATCTGGACGTGCATAAAAACATGAATGAGTATATCCAGGCAAAAGGCAGAATTACAGCCTACCAGCATACAGACGATGTCGTGGTCTATAACCAGCAGAACCATTTTGCCAGTGAGATTGCACTGCGCTCAAAGGCAAACAAATTGCCCTACGTTGCGACAGTGGACGATGCTTTTTATGTCGGTGAGCAAACGGTTGCACCGCTTGAAGCCCTCCAGCTTCCGGGTCATCACAACATCGACAATGCAAATGCGGCGATTTTGGCAGCGTGGCAGATCATGCAAGATGCAGCAGCTGTAGAGGCAGGGCTGAGGGCGTTTACTGGGTTAGACCATCGGCTCAAGTTTGTTGCCGAAGTTGGAGGCGTACGTTTTTATGACGATAGTATCGCGACAACTCCAGGGTCGGCACTCGCAGCAATCGATGCATTTGACGCACCAAAAGTCATCATCCTTGGCGGCTCCGAAAAGGGTTCGCACTACGAAGAGGTTGTAAAGCGCTGCAAGGCGACCGACACAAAAGTCGTTGCAATTGGCACGACTGGCAAGCTTATAGCAAAATTGTGCAAAAAAGCTGGTGTTGAGGTACAGGAACTAGGTAAGGCATCTATGGACGAGATAGTGAGAGCCGGTCATGCGCTAGCCAGTGGGAATGGCGTCGTGCTACTAAGCCCAGCAAGTGCAAGTTTTGATATGTTTGAGAGCTACGTTGATCGCGGTGATCAATTCGTTGCAGCCGTCGGACGACTAAGTAAGTAGCGGACTCGGCGAGCGACCGCCTCAGAGGGTTCTAGCACAGTGGCCTTACCGGCTACGATCGACTCAATAAGATCTTTGATCCAGTGATAATGCGTACAGGCGAGGACGATGACGTCCGAGTCTTGGGAGAGTGACAACTCTACGACGCCGCGTATGGCTTCTTCGTTGACGTCGTTGTCTTCTATCATCTTTGCCCAGTTGCTGCAGTCAGGTTCAATGACTGTCAGACCCGATGCGTAGCTGGCGCGGAGGCGGGCGTAATTGTCCCCCGCCAGTGTAGCAGGCGTGGCGCAGACAGTGATGACCCGCGATTTCGTTTGTTCACTGGCCGGTTTTACCATAGGCTCGAGTCCTATGAAAAGTTGCTGTGGGTACTTTTCGCGAAGCCAGTCGATGGCAGCGCTTGTCGCAGAATTACACGCGATGACGATGATGTCGCACTGCGCACCGAGCAGGGGCTGTAGGGCCGTGTTTGTCAGCTGACGGATATCTTCGGCAGTGCGGGAGCCATAGGGCACATGATCTCTGTCGTTGACGACTAGCAGCTCTGCTTCAGGAAACTCCAAAGAAAGTGCCTTTGCGACTGCTTCACCACCGATACCAGAATCGAAAACGCCTAATTTCATATAGACACATTGTACGGCAGTCTCCGCTATACTAGTAGTACATGCAACCACTGACAAAAAAACTAGCCGAACTTCACGAGCAAGTCAACGCGGCCTGTGAGCGACTGGATATCGACGCAAAAGCCAAGGAGCTTGCAGTACTCGACGAACAGTTAGCACAGCCCGATGTATGGCATGATTCTTCGCGTGCCGAAACGCTCAGCAAAAACGCGGCGAGTTTACGTGCCCAAACCGAACCATGGCTTGCCCTACAAAATCAGTGTAGGGAAGTTGGCGATATGTTGTCGCTTGAAGACGATTCGCTGGTTGGTGAGCTAGAGTCGCAAGTTGCGCACATAGAAAACGGTTTCGGTGAACTCAAAAAAGACTTACTGTTTCAGGGCG
>CAYMMO010000041.1:0-7371 GCA_964391615.1 uncultured Candidatus Saccharibacteria bacterium | reverse complement strand
CTATGCAAAGCGCGTTCAGGGTAACAGCGCATACAGTGGAGTAAAAAGTATCCTCCCAGTCAAACTTATCACCGCAGGTGTAATTCCGGTCATTTTTGCCGTAGCGTTCTTGGCGCTGCCTGCCTTTATCGGTCAAGTCATGAAGTCTTCAGGCAACGAGCAGTACGCTGCACTCGCCAACAACCTGGTCACATGGTTCTCAACTCCTCAGCCAGGAAACTTTGGCTACGGTGGTATAGAGACCTTTATCTACCCACTTTCGTACTTCATCCTCGTCGTGCTCTTTACTTACTTCTATACAGGCATCGTTTTCAACAGCAACGAGATTGCAGAAAACTTGCAGAAGCAAGGCGGATTCATAGAAAGTGTTCGACCAGGTGTACAGACAGAGAAATATCTTTCGAGCACAGTAAATCGTTTGACCTTGTTTGGTTCGATTGCTCTAGGCATCATCGCGGTGTTGCCGTTCATTGCAGAGTATATCTTCGCCAAGATCGGTATAAATGCTGCCAACCTTGCCATTGGTGGTACAGGGCTTCTCATCGTAGTCTCGGTAGGTCTTGAGACACTGCGCCAGATCAACTCTCGCGCACTCATGGTCACGTACGACCAGTACTAGTCGCCATCCCTCAGGTGTATACTTAGTGTATCTAAGAGGAGGTGTATATGGCGAAGGACGTAAAGAAGGCTAGCAGTTCAGCTGGTGAGATAGTGCTCCAATGGTTAACCTATGCATTCTGGGGATGGTTTATCCTGGCTTTGACGTGGTTGGTGGCTTCTACTACCAGTCATTTCTTGGGTCAGAAAGGCAATGAATCATTTGGCCCAAGCGCTTCATACGGCGTTGCAGCGGTTATAGTGTTGTTTGCGGTCGCCTATGTGGCCGATCGTGTGTATAGCAAGCATGAACCTGTCGAGAAGCACGGTGTTGCACAAGTAGTCATGATTATCCATGCGGTACTGTTTGCGCTGGCAAGCATAGGGGCGGCCATTTTCTCGGTATTTGCGCTTGTGAGCATGATTGTGGGCGACATAAACTCGTATGACACCACAGAAAACAAGCAAACTATGCTTGTGACTGGACTTGTTGTGGCGGCGCTATTTGCGCTGCTCGCTCTGCGTACCATACGAACCCTGACGCTTTGGGGTAAAGCACGCGGGTATCGGCTCATGATGAGCCTTGTGACTGCGGTTATCGTCGTCGCAGCAGGTTTTGGACCACTCACTTACCTCTACAACACCAAGCAAGACCGACTCATAGAGACGGCGCTTCCTATGCTTAGTAACGACATCTCAAACTTTGTTAGCCAAAACAAAAGACTTCCAGCCAAACTAGGTGACGTAAAGGTGTCAAGTGATGAAGTCCAAACACTATTGGACAAAAACCTGGTTACTTACAAGCCAAATACTGCACCCGTTCAGGCTTCGGTCGTAGATGCAAAGACGCTTGAGCTACAGCAGGGAACAAACACCTACAACTATCAGCTATGTGTAAGCTACGTTGACAGCAAAAATCAGGGCAGTAGGTATGCGGTAACCTACATGTACCCATACTCAGCTACTTCACCAGATGTGTATACGCACATAAAAGGAAAAGTTTGCTATGACCTAGTAGCATACGACTACGGCACCATAGAACCAGCCGCCGCAGCTTCGGACACTGGTCTGTAGGGCCTTTGTTTAGTGTGTGATTACGATACTCTTGACGAAGCCGCATAATTCGCTAAAATGGACCTATCTACATCGCGTTGCGAGATTCTTTTAGTCAGGGGTTTACGAACAGAGACGTTTCCTGTATAATTCACTCTTGTAGTTTATGTCTAGTACAAAGGAAGTCATCAAGTTGAACGGTAAGGTGGTGGAAGCACTACCAAATGCTCAATTTCGTGTCGAACTGGAAAATGGACATACAATTATCGCCCACGTGTCAGGGAAGATGCGCAAGCACTACATACGGTTAGTGCCGGGTGATAAAGTCGAGGTTGAGTTAACCCCTTACGATCTTACGAAGGGCAGAATCAGCTTCCGACTGCGTGATGAGCGTCCAAACGCTTAAGAAGGTATCAATACTAATTTGGGAGAAGCACTGTGAAGGTTCGAGCCAGTGTCAAAAAAATCAGTCCCGATGACCAGCTAGTCCGCCGCAAGGGCCGACTTTACGTCATCAACAAAAAGAAACCCAAGAACAAACAGAGGCAGGGTTAAGTTATGGCGCGAATAGCTAACGTCGTAATTCCTACCGAAAAACAGGTTCAGATAAGTCTGACCTACATTTTTGGTATCGGTCCTAAGTACGCTCGCGACATCTGCGAGAACACAAAGATCGAACCTACAACACGTGTCAAAGACCTCACCGAGGAGCAACTCAAGAAGCTTCGCGACGAGATTGACTCGAACTATAACGTCGAGGGTGACTTGCAACGAGTTGTCGCAGGTAATGTGAAGCGTCTCAAAGACATTCAGAGCTACCGTGGCATCCGTCACAAGAACAACCTGCCATCACGCGGCCAGCGTACTCGTACCAACGGTCGAACCCGTCGTGGTAAGCGTGTCGCCGTCGGTGGAAGTCAACCTAAAGCAGCAAGTAAGACCTAGGATATAAAGTAATGGCAGAAGCAAAGACTACAACCAAGAAGAAGCAGCGCCGTTCAGTTCCGACTGGTCAGCTGCATATACAGGCAACATTCAACAACACGATCATCACCTTTTCTGACAGCAAAGGTAACGTGCTCAGTGCTAGTAGTGCTGGTGCATGTGGTTTCCGTGGTAGCAAAAAAGGCACCGCCTACGCTGCACAAATCGCTGCAGAAAAAGCCGCCGAGGCAGCTAAAAGCCAGTACGGCCTAAGCAAAGTTGATGTTTTCGTCAAAGGCGTTGGCCTTGGACGTGACACAGCTGTCCGCGCCATGAGCAACTACGACATCGTCGTTGAATCTATCCGAGACGTTACCGGTGTTCCACACGGTGGTACCCGTCCACGAAAGGCAAGGAGAGGCTAACATGGCACGAGATCGTTCACCAATTGTTAAACAGAGCCGTCGTGAAGGCTATGCCCTTCACCCTAAAGCTCACAAAATCATGGTCAAAAAATCTGGTATTCCAGGTCAGCACGGCCGTGATCGCCAGGGCAAACAGAGTCTGTATGCCCAGCAGCTTCGTGAGAAGCAAAAAGTTCGTCGTCTGTATGGCCTACTCGAAAAACAGTTTGCACGCCTTATGGCAGACGCAAACCGTGCCCAGGGTCAGTCAGGTGAAGTACTTCTAGAACTTCTAGAGCGCCGTCTAGACAACGTTATCTACCGCGCAGGCTTCTCGACTTCACGTCGTGGTGCTCGCCAGCTAGTAACACACGGACACTTCATGCTAAACGGTCGCCGTGTCGACATTCCATCTATCCGCGTCAAAGTGGGTGATGAGATCGTCGTACGACCTAAGAGCACCAAAACTAGTTACTTTGTAAACATTGACCAAGTCACTAAAGACACCGTTCAAGGCCCACTCAGCTGGATCAAGAGCGACGTCAAGAATTTGAAAGTTTCAGTCACAGGTCTTCCAAAGCGCGAAGAAGCAGAACCAGACATCACAGAACAATTAATCGTTGAGTACTACTCACGCTAGGCTCATAAAGGAGTAAGGATAACACTATGGCAAAAGCAATCCACAACCCAACACTCGCATCTGTTGATGAGCACAGCAAAACTAGTGCAACGTTTGTTGTCGAACCACTTCACACCGGCTACGGTATGACTCTCGGTAACAGCCTGCGTCGCGTACTGCTTTCAAGCATCGAAGGTGCTGCAATCACTGCTTTCAAGATCGAAGGTACTAACCACGAGTTCACTACTGTCAAAGGCGTTGTAGAAGACGTTGTAGACATCATGCTGAACCTCAAGAATGTCGTCGTACGTTCACACTCAGACGAAGCAGTTGAACTGCGACTCGAGAAAAAAGGTGCCGGCGTTGTCAAAGCAAGTGACATCAAAACCACTGCAGACGTCGAGATCATCAACCCTGACGCAGTTATCTGCACCATTGACGACGCGAAGACATCAGTCGTCATGGACATCGTTGTTGAATCTGGTCGCGGCTACCGAACAATCGAAGAGTCTGGCGCAAAGCGTGCACACGGTGACATGATCGCCCTTGACGCTTTCTTTAGCCCAGTTCGTCGCGTACGTTACCGCGTTGAAAGCACACGTGTTGGTCAAAACACTGACCTCGACAAGTTGCTTCTCACCATCGACACCGACGGTGCGCTGACTCCTAAAGATGCATTTGAAGAAGCTGCTGCAATCCTCATCAACCAATACACCGCTCTTGCTGGCTCAACTCGCGTTGAAGCCGCTCCTGCACTTGGTTCTGAAACTGCAGAAGGTGCTGCCGAGCTCAACACTCCTATCGAGGACTTGAACTTGACTGCACGTACAACAAACGCGCTTATCAACAACGACATCCGCACAATCAACGACTTAGTGACTCTTTCTGAGACTGACCTCCGCGAGCTCAAAGGCTTCGGTAGCAAGGCTCTCGACGAAGTGAAAGACAAACTAGCCGAGATGGAGTTTTAGTCTATGCACCGACACGGATATAAAGGACGCAAGTTTCGCCGCGAACGCGATCAGCGCAATGCCCTTATAAAGGGCCTCGCGACGAGTCTTGTAACATATGAGGCAATCGAGACAACTTTGCCCAAGGCAAAAGAACTCGTTCCTTATGTTGAAGTCCTGATCACCAAAGCTAAAAAAGGCGACCTTCACAACCGTCGTCAGGTCATCGCTGGCCTGAGCACGCTTGACGCCGCTTACAAGCTTGTTGATCACATTGCACCCCAGCTCACTGCACGCGACAGCGGCCACCTACGCATCAAGCGCACCCGTCTACGTGTTGGCGACAACACCCAGATGGCTCGTGTGAGCTTCGTAGATGAACTCAAAGCAGTTGCAGAGAAAACTGCCCCAGTTGTAGCCAAGAAGCCTGCCGTTAAAGCGCCTGCTAAGAAAGTTGCTGCTGCCAAAAAACCAGCTGCAAAAAAGGAGGCTAAATAGATGAAAACGTATAGCAAAAAAGCTTCTGAAGTTGACCACAAATGGGTACTCGTCGATGCAAGCTCCGCACCACTTGGTCGCGTTGCAACTGTCATCGCTACTCGCTTGACCGGTAAGTACAAGCCTACCTACACCCCATCTATGGATGACGGTGACTACGTAGTAGTTATCAACGCAGACAAGCTGGTCTTGACCGGTAACAAAGAAGAGTCAAAGAAATACTACCGACACACTGGATTCCCAGGTGGTATCAAAGAGCGCAGTATAAAAGAAGTGAAAGAGCTCGATTCTACCGCTGCAGTCATTGCCGCAGTAAAGGGCATGCTTCCACGCAACAAGCAGCACGCAGTTCGTCTGACACGTCTCCGAGTATTTCCTGGTGATGTTCACGACCACGCTCCACAGCAGCCTGTTGAAGTAAAGGTAGGTAAATAAAGTGGCTAAGAACGAATATTTCTACGGCCTCGGTCGACGAAAAAGTGCGACTGCACGTGCACGTCTAACCGGTGGTAAGGGTAACATCGTTATCAACGGCAAGCCTGCGGGCGAGTACTTTAGTGGTAACTCGACAATGCTTGCTGAACTGACTGACCCACTCGCAGCGATCGGCAAGCAGAAGGAACTTGATGTTTCTCTCGTCATCAGTGGCGGTGGTCTTGCTGGTCAAGTTGACGCAGCAAAACTCGCTATCTCTAAGAGCATCAGTGCTATGAACGAAGAGCTTCGCTCAACGCTCAAAAAAGCTGGTCTGCTCAAACGAGACCCACGCGAGAAAGAGCGCAAGAAATACGGCCTTCGATCTGCTCGCAAGCGCGAACAGTTCTCGAAGCGTTAGTACGCACTCAACTAAACAAAGTAGCCCTCAGGGGCTATTTTGTTTTGGTGGAAGGTTGCAGCAGATATACGAGCGAGAACCATACGAGTGGCCAGGGCAGGAGCATAAAGCCGATCGCAAAGATCACTCCGTACGAGATGCTAGGAGAAATGGCGTACGTCGCAAACAGTGCCAAAAACGCCAGGAAGCTACTGGCAATTTTTATGATGAACACAAGTCGCTGGTTCAGCACTGCACGGCGTTTCTGACTGATCTTCTTGTGGTGGGTAACGAGTGGCACTATATTGTCGGCAAGCTTGCTGGTAGCGGTGTCGACAGACTCAACGGCTGGGCCAGGACCCTTCATGAGTGCATAGACAACAAGAGCGATGACCAAGATGGTGATGAGTATGCTCAGACCTAAGGTGAGCGCATGCGGAAGTTCCGGGAGTTGCAAAGCAGATGCCGTAGCGGCACTTTGAGTCGGGGTTGGCTTCAGGACGTCAGACTTGGCAAGCATGGGTACGAACAAAGCCAGTACCCACATCCACTGTATGTAGATGGCAAAATAGCCAAAAAAGTTAAACGTAGAGCGCAGGTGATGATTCATACTGTACCCATCATAACAAAACAGCACCCCAGGGTGGGGCGCTGTTTGAAAAGTACTAGGTTTCTTAGCGAAGACCGAGTCGAGCTGAGCATGCTGGCCATGCGCCCCAACCCTGACGGGCTTGGAGGTTCTGGGCAACGCGGATCTGCTCTTCACGAGATGCGTTCTGTGGTGAACCGCTACCACCAGCCGCAGTCCAGCTACCCTGGGTGAACTGGAGCCCACCGTAGTAACCGTTGCCAGTGTTGATAGACCAGTTTCCGCCTGATTCACAGGCTGCGAGCTGATCCCAAACACTACCGTCGCTCACTGCTGGCGCTGGGGCGGCCGATGTACGTGCACTTGCAGTCATGTAGACAGGTGCAGGTGTCGCCACCGCTACATAGTTCGCAGGTATTTCTCGTGCCGTCAGCTTCTCGTCGGCGGTTGGTACGCGCAGTTTTTGACCAGGGAAGATCAAATCTGGGTCTGCAACTTCCGTATTTGCGAAGTAGATTCGCTCAAACGTAGTTGCGTTTGACTCGGCGATTGCCGTTAGGTTGTCGCCAGCTTGAACTGTGACAAACTTGTCCGACTTTTTATCGTTAGTACTAGGCGCCGCCGAAACGGACGCAGAGCTCACAAATAGTGTGACTGCTAGTGCAGCCACCAAAGTTGTGGCAAATTTCATTGTCTTACTCCTCTGTGAGTGGTGTTTAAGCCACTCTTATACCCCCGTGTCTCACGTGCTACTGTCGGCATTTTTGCGCCGCTCCAAGTAGCAGAGGTTATTTGAACCGGAAACGTCGCCCGGAAAAAACACGCAGTATCAAGGATACTCCAAAAAAGCGCTTATGTCAATATTTGAATCGCTTTGACGGCGCTTCTTATCTGTTATACTTGGAAGTAATGAAAGACGTTAT
>CAYMMO010000040.1:7183-7435 GCA_964391615.1 uncultured Candidatus Saccharibacteria bacterium | reverse complement strand
ATCACCAAACACGTAAGTCACAGGGTTCTCCCCGCTCGGTTCATCAGCGGCGACGGATTCTTGGACATTTTCGGTCAAAGTGACTCTGATACTAAATATCCTCCCGCTACTTACACCGTCATACGGTAGTTCTGATCTGATCTCCCTTACAGAGAGAATGGCACCGGGGACGGGAGACTCGGTCAAAACAGCACCTCTCACTACATCTTCAGTCTCATTGCCTACAAAGACAGCAATTTTTTTCACGAAGTC
>CAYMMO010000040.1:4793-7173 GCA_964391615.1 uncultured Candidatus Saccharibacteria bacterium | reverse complement strand
GGCGTTTTCTGCTCTGGCTCTTTCCGCTCGCCGCCACCTGCTACTTCGCTCATGCTGTGATGGTACCGCAGATAGTTCCGGCTCGCAATCATAAGTATTTTGAGGAATGAAAAGCTATTGCTCCGCGAACTTTCGCGCTACAATTTGCTGCGCAAATTTGCGTGAAGAACCAAGGCTTCATACCAAAGTTAAAGCCCGACTTTACTCGGGCTTTAACTTTGGTGCGGATGAGAGGACTTGGTCACGTTCCGCGACCCCGTCGCAACATCTTTGCAAACCAGTTTGCAAGAGTTGGCTCCCTTGCGAACTGCCACCGGCAGTTCTCACCTCCACGCCCAGGGTTTAGTTTCAGTTCTGTCAACCCGGTACCAAATAAAATAGAGGTCGGATGACCTCGATTTTATTTGGTGCGGATGAGAGGACTTGAACCTCCACGCCCGAAGGCACGTGCTCCTAAGGCACGCGTGTATACCAATTTCACCACATCCGCATATATTTGAGGTACTTGTAGTTTGCGGTCATCTCGGACCTTACTTCCTGCACGCGGCGTGTCTACGATCATTTGCGTTTCACGCAGTCACCACATCCGCATACAGCGAAAACTATTGTAGCAGATTTATTCCCATATATCAGGTCGAAGTCGTATGGTTAATCGTGCCCGCATATCGAGTAGATCGACATGGCCTTGTACAAACTCGGCCACCTCAGACTCCGAAACATCCCGAAGTGCAGAAGCAACCGGACCTCTTCCCAGCAAAATCGCCTGCTGCTCGCGCGAATGCTGACTTTTTGACAAAAAAATAGACCCTTCTGGGCCACTCGTTGTTACTGCGTCTTGTGATTGTGTCATGTTTACTCCTAAGATTAAGCATCTAGGCGGTAGAAGGCCAGTGCCGCGTCTCCGTAACTACGTTTGTCCACCACAACAACTCCATTAACGGTCGGCACTGACTCCCTACCTGGGTATGATACTACCATAAGCCCGTTCGGTTTTAAATACTTTTTGAGTCGTGAAACTGTGGATAACTGCATGTCATGATACGGCGGATCAGCAAAGATTAAATCAAACGTCTGAGGTTCAGTTGTCTCGTCCCAGCCGGCCACGGTACTGCTAATGAGCTTCGCTTTTTGTCCAAAGCCGAGAGTTTTTATATTGGCTAAAATCACTTTTTGGGCGATGCGATCTTTTTCGATGAAAAGCACGCTGTCGGCACCTCTCGACAAAGCCTCCAGCCCGATTGCGCCAGTGCCGGCAAAGGCGTCGCACACGCTCATATCTGAAACGTCGCCAAGGATGTTGAACAGCGAACCGCGGATGCGTTCACTCATAGGGTGAGTGCGAGTGGTGTCTGGTGCCTCTATGAAGCGACCGCCATGTGTACCGCCGATGAGTCGAACTCTCATGGACGCTGTCCCCTTGCCCTCTTTTCGGCCCTCAGGCTGGCCACATACCAGGCGAGTGCCACCATGCGAACAATTGCTGGCGCGAGTTCTTGCCTGGTCTGCGTAGCGAGTGAACGATTCCAGCCTTTTTTGTGAAATGTCTCGTACATCTTGAGCGAATGGATATGCTTCATGGTCTCAACGAAGACCGGACGAATGCCTTGTTGCTTGGCGCGGATCAAATCATTTTTTGTCAGATGCGCCTTGTCTAGCTTCAGTGTCGAAAGCGTCGAAGCAAACCCAAACTCGAAAAAGCCATGCGTTGTCATAACGCCTTTTGCACCCCAGAATTACCAGTTATTTTTGATGATATTGCGCCTGGTTTCACCTGGCAACACTAGTTTTTGTTTCAATGAGTTACGCGTCTCAAGCCCTTCGCCGCCTCGTAGTTCATCGAGCTTGGCTTCAAAAGGATAATGATGCGCAGGGGTCAGGCCGTCGACTATAGTATGTGCCAACCACGCAGCCTCAAAAGCAGCACGTACGCGGTCCCGCTTGAGCAGTGCTTTTTCCAGATTCACCATGTGGTCGTCGATCATGTCGAGCAGCTGAGTATCATTGAGATCGTCAGGATCTATAAAATGCCAGGGCTCGTCACGTCCCGGGCTTTTTCGCTTCAAGCCATCCGGACCATTTAAGCCCTCAAAGTGAATGATTTCGGCTATGGTCGGGAAAAAGGCTCGACGAGGCAGCACCTTACGCAAATGCCTTTTTGCAATTCGGTCAATCCGCTGATGCGCGCCCATGACGCGTCCTGATTTCGGTCTGAGAGTCGTACCTGCATACATAAGCTATTCTTTGTTTAATTTAAGGTCGTGATTCGTCGATACCGGTCTACTTCACGACTCAACTGCTTATAGTGTACCAGTTCATCGCCAGATGCGAGCCACGACGTGGCGGCTTTCTGAGCTTTTTTGAGTAGACGAGTATCGGCTAT
>CAYMMO010000040.1:0-4783 GCA_964391615.1 uncultured Candidatus Saccharibacteria bacterium | reverse complement strand
GGCAACGGCCAGGTTGAGCGCGCCCGACTGTGCCCGTCCATAAATCTCTCCTGGTCCGCGCAATTCAAGGTCACGCTCAGCCAAGTAAAACCCATCATTACTTTTTTCAAGCTCACGAAGACGCTGTGATGGCTTCAGGCTAGTACCTGGGACCAGATAGCAGTAGCTCTGTAGCTCACTGCGCCCGACTCGACCCCTAAGCTGGTGCAACTGGGCAAGGCCAAACCTGTCAGCACCTTCGATAATGATAAATGTCGCGTTTGGCACATCGACACCCACTTCGACAACGGTTGTACTAACGAGAATGTCTATGTCGCCACTTGCGAAGGCACCCATGACCTCGTCTTTTTCCTGAGAACTCAATTTGCCATGCAGAAGCCCGAGCTGTCGATGCTTAAAATGATTGGCACGAAGCCGTTTTATCTCGGCCTCGACACTCTTCATCTCGTCGTCACCCTCTTCGATGCGTGGACAGATGACATACGCCTGGCGGCCAGCTATGAGTTCTTGTTCTAAGTGTTCATACATAGCGCCTCGAGTGTTTGGCGAAATGATCTTGGTGCTAATCTCTTGGCGACCTACTGGCTTTTCACCTAAGATTGAGATCTCCAGCTCTCCATAGACTGTCAACTGAAGGCTGCGTGGAATTGGCGTCGCGGTCATAGCGAGCAGGTGCGGCATCTTGTGAGACTTAGCAAGTAATCTTTGACGCTGCTCAACACCGAAGCGATGCTGCTCGTCGATGACCACAAAGCCAAGCTTGTGAAATTTTACCGTATCTTGAAACAGAGCATGCGTACCGACTACGATGTCCGTCTCACCGCTTGCAATCGCCTCTAGCAGCGGCTTCCTTTGCGCCTTCGTCACCGAGCCTATGAGCAAGGAAGAGCGCACGCCTAGTGGCTCGAGAAGCTTTGAGAGCGTCGATGCATGCTGAAGTGCTAGAAGCTCGGTTGGCGCCATAAACGCCGTCTGGAAGCCACTTCGTGCGGCTATATAGGCAACCAGGCCCGCGACAACCGTCTTTCCTGAACCGACGTCACCCTGAAGTAGCCGGTTCATAGGTTCGCCACTCGACATGTTCTGAATTGCCTCCCAGGCTGCGACCCTTTGGGCATTCGTCAAGCTAAACGGTAGCGCGTCGACAAATGTTTTTGCGTCGCGAGCATCGAACGCGATCTCGTGACTCTGCAGGCTGGCATTGTCTCGCTTGTTTAAACCGCTCGCCACCATAAGTGCAAATACTTCTTCGAAGCCAAGTCGTGCTCGTGCCGCTTCAAGCTCCTCGAAGCTTTCCGGAAAATGCATGGCTACCACGGCGTCCGCTCGCGCCATGAGCTGCTCGCTCTTCACCACATCTTCGGGGAGTGTTTCTGGCAAACTCATCATAAAAGGCTTTATCTCTAGCAGAATTTTACGCACCAAAACGGACTTCAGCCCTCCAACGGCCCGATAGATGGGGACTATACGACCCCCACTCACCCCGACATCTTTGACAGCTTCTGCGCTGGGATTAGTGATCTGGTAGCGTTGACGCTGTAAACCAAACTCACCGGAGACTAAGAATTCTTTTCCTGGGTCTAACTGCGTGGCACGGTACCCTTGGTTAAACCACACAACCTGGACTTTCGACGTATCGTCACTAAGAACCGCACTAGTCACAGTCATGCCGCGGCGCACGCGTTTTGTCTCGACATGTGAAAAAGTGCCTCGTACCGAAACGTTACCTGGCATGAGACTAGCAATCGGTGTCACATGAGAGAAATCTTCATGCTTTCGTGGCAGAAACAGCGCGAGATCACCCACTGTAAGAAGATGTGCCCTAGCAAACGCCTCAGCCGTCTTTGGGCCGACGCCTTTCACCTGTTCAAGCGGAGTATCGAACTTCATGCTAGCTCACAAGCAGATACAGACCAGTCAACAACGCAACAAATGCCATTGCAACAGATATGAACTGCTCTCCTTTCTTAAGCGCAATCTTCGTACCTAGATGCGTCCCGATATAACTCGAGATGAGTATCGTTATACCGTGAGGTAATGACACAAAGCCGGCTAATAATAATCCGACAAAGGTTATGGGTACCTGAAAGGCCATTACTACTCTCTTTGTCGCATTTGCCTGAATCTTTGAAGCCCCGAAAAAAAACAACATGATAAAAATTGCCAGGTACCCGATGCCAGCGCTAAAAAGCGCTACAAGAAATAAGCTTATCGCATAGAGGGTGTAACCGATAAAATGGCTATGTTTAGATGGTTTAAATGACTTCTTGGCAAACAACAGAGGAATAGTGAGTAACATGACGACACCCAAAATCTTTTCAAAGAGATCACTGTCCATTTTTTGAAATATAACTGGGGTAATCACACCTATAACTACTGCAATTGGAGCCATAACTTTCACGATATCTTTCCGAATATGCGAAGTTTTGCGAAATGCAGTTAGCCCACCAAATGCTGCGCCAAGCCCACCCATCTTCATAGTTGCCACCGCTATTTGTGGCGGCAAGCCAACAGCTAGCATGACTGGAAACATAATTATTCCCGCCCCTCCGCCGCTCACACCAGAAAGCACGCCCATGAAAACGCTTGATGCAAAAATGATGGCTAGCTGGAGTTCTAGTGGCATGTTAGCGTGCCAGGATAAAGCTGTTTTTACCCTTTTTGATCAGGCATGGTACATGAAGCTCTACGTCGTCCGTTACTTTTTCTCCGTTGACGCTTATTGCGCCTCCGTCTATGAGTCGTCGGGCTTCGCCATTACTTGAGCATACGCCGGAAGTCACCAGCGCATTGACCACATGTGAACTGGTGGTCGTCGGGATTTCTCGCGCCAACATGTCGAGTTCTTCTTCGATGAGTTGGGTAAATGGTGTGTCACCAAACAGTGCTGCTGTGACGTTTCGCGCCTGCTCAGCTCGTGCCTGTCCGTGGACGAGTTGCGTTGCCTCAAACGCTAAGTGTTTTTGTGCTACGCGACCGCCAGGGTTCTTTGCGAACTCATCCATGAGCGCTGTATGTTCTTCAGGGGTAATGAGAGTGTAGAGTTTCAGGTAGTCAGCGACACCAGCGTCAGAAACATTCAGCCAAAACTGGTAAAACGCAAATGGACTCGTCATCTCAGGATCAAGCCACACGGCGTTGCCTTCGCTCTTGCCAAACTTTTTGCCCGTACTTGCGTCGAGTATCAGCGGCGCAGTCCAGACATGCGCTTCACCGTCGGCCATCTTCTTGACCATTTGTACCCCTGAAACACTATTTCCCCATTGGTCGGAGCCAGCAATCTGAAGTGTGACGCCCTTTTCACGAAAGAGATGTAAAAAGTCATAGCCTTGTATGAGGTTATAGCTAAACTCGGCGTAACTAATGCCTGAGCCGCCTTCGCCAATGCGAGTCTTTATGAAGTCACGATCGAGAAGCTGGGTCATAGAGAAATGCTTGCCCACGTCGCGAAGGAAATCTAGGTATTTGATGTCGGCAAACCAGTCGTAGTTATCGACGATGTCAAAAGCTTGGCCATCAAACAACTGATGGTACTGCGAGGCAATGCCAGCCTTGTTGGAAGCCACTTCTTCAAGCGACTTCAGGTCACGCTCTGCGTCCTTACCGCCTGGGTCACCTATCATGCCTGTTGCACCACCGACAAGAAGGTTTACTTCATGACCATGATTCATAAAATGACGGATCATCATAGCCATGGAAAGCTGGCCGATATGCATGCTCTTGGCACTCGGATCGACACCGAAGTACAGCTTGCGGGGAGTATTTACGTCGTTGATGTCGGCAAACGTGGTCTGGTTTACGAATCCTCGCCACTGGAGTTCTTCGGCTAAAGTCATAGGGTCCTTCATGTTTTAAACTAACTTTCAGTATAGCCTAAATGTGTCGCATTCACACGTCTGTGCGTGGTACAATCAAGCGTAAGTTTATTGTGTGAAAACTAATGGAGTAGAGGGTTATTAGATGCCTATAAAGAAGCGAGCCGAGAAAGCGTTAAACGTTTACGCAAATCTGAGCAGCCGATACAAATCAAAAAAAGATCATCGGAACCGTAAAAAGGCCGAATATCTTGCAACGCTCCCGAAGCACCCCGTTAAACGACTTGTTTACCGCTTACACCCGAAGCGCTTCTTCGGGTACTGGTTTAGCCGTGAAGGCGGCATCATGGCAGCCAAGGTGGCTGGTGTCGGCGTACTACTTATGGTTCTTATGTTCGGAGCACTGTTTGCCTACTACCGTCGTGAGCTAGACGCCATTCGCCCAAGTGAGCTTGCCAAACGAGTGCAGACGACCGTGACACGCTACTTTGACCGCAATGGTGTCTTGCTTTGGGAAGACAAGGGTGACGGAGACTACAAACTAGTCGTCAAGTCTGAAGAAATCGCCAAAAGCATGAAAGACGCAACTATTGCGATCGAGGACAAAGACTTTTATAAGCATGGCGGATTTAGTATCGCCGGTATTGCACGCGCAGCTGTCAGCAATGCACAGGGCGGCGGATCGACACAGGGTGGATCGACTCTTACCCAGCAGCTTGTGAAACAAGTCTTCTTTGCCGATGAAGCCGGCGACAGAGGTCTTGGTGGTGTCCCGCGCAAGATCAAAGAACTCATCTTGTCTGTCGAGGTTGAGCGCATGTACAACAAGGACCAAATCCTAACTCTCTACCTCAACGAGTCACCGTATGGTGGTCGTCGCAACGGTGTTGAGTCTGCTGCCCAAACGTATTTCGGAAAATCCGCTAAAAATCTTACCCTCGCTGAGTCTGCGCTGCTCGCCAGTATTC
>CAYMMO010000039.1:4547-7506 GCA_964391615.1 uncultured Candidatus Saccharibacteria bacterium | reverse complement strand
ACGCTGGGGCGAAAAGTCGGGCATGAAGACCGAGCTTGTCGAGCGCAGCACCGGGGAAGAAGCCGGCATAAAGTCCGCTACGTATAGTTTTTCTGGTCCCTACGCCTACGGTAAACTCCGTGGTGAGCACGGCGTGCATCGACTCGTCCGGCTGAGCCCGTTCAACTCCGACAACCTGCGCCAAACTAGCTTTGCGCTCGTCGAAGTGTTGCCTGAAATCGATGCACCAGATGAAGTCGAGATAGACGAAAAAGACTTGAAGATCGACGTCTACCGCGCCGGCGGACATGGTGGCCAGTCGGTCAACACGACGGACTCTGCAGTGCGCGTGACGCACTTGCCGACAAATACGGTCGTCGCCATCCAGAACGAACGTTCGCAGCTTCAGAACAAAGAAACTGCCATGAAGATACTCCGCGGCAAACTGGCTCAGATGCAAGTCGAGCAACATGCCGAAAAGCTGACCGATCTCCAAGCAGGCGAAAGTGCGAGCTGGGGCAACCAGATTCGAAACTACGTCCTACATCCATACACAATGGTTAAAGATACTCGCACTAAACATGAGGATCGTGATGCGCAGGCAGTACTCGACGGCAAACTCGACGGCTTCATAGACAGCTATCTCGATTCTTCATCGGCTGAGAGAAGTTAAGACCAGTCTTTACTCTGTACCCCTTATGCTATAATTGGTATAGTAATGATCCTACTGGACAGAGTTACCAAAACATACTCGCAAGAGGGTGCACCGGCATTGAACCGGGTATCTCTCCATATCCAGCCGAAGGAATTCGTCATCATCGTTGGGACTAGTGGTGCAGGCAAAAGTACGCTGCTCAAGCTTCTAACACGAGAAGAGAAGCCGACTAGTGGCAAGATCGTCGTTGGCGGTATCGACTACGATACGCTCAAGGACAAGCACATCCCACTCCTTCGTCGCAAAATCGGCGTGGTATTCCAAGACTTCAAACTCCTCCCGCAGCGCACTATCTACGAAAACGTCGCCTTTGCACTCGAGATTGCCGGTATG
The DNA here is from genome assembly GCA_964391615.1 of uncultured Candidatus Saccharibacteria bacterium. Taxonomy (GTDB): domain Bacteria; phylum Patescibacteriota; class Saccharimonadia; order Saccharimonadales; family Saccharimonadaceae; genus CAYLGT01. Next base: position 6,479 of record CAYMMO010000039.1, on the reverse strand, counting down.
ACAAATCGCGAGATTCGCTCGACTGTGCCAAAAGTCATCGAACTCGTTGGTCTAACCGGCAAAGAAAAGAAGTTCCCTCACCAGCTGTCTGGTGGTGAACGTCAGCGCGTGGCAATCGCTCGTGCTGTGGTACGCCAGCCAAAGATCCTGATTGCTGACGAGCCAACTGGAAACCTCGACCCAAAGCACAGCTGGGACATCGTCCGACTGCTCGAGAAGATTAACCGCTATGGGACAACCGTGCTGTTGACAACCCACAACGTCGAGATCGTGAACCGCCTCAAGCGACGCGTCATCACCATCGACCACGGTAAGGTGACTGGCGACCAGGCGCAGGGAAGGTACAAGCAATAATGCCCGACAAGCGCGCAGGACTCAAGTCAAACCAACGCATGAAGCGCCGTTTCCTGACATGGACACGTATGTTTCGTTATGGCGCCAACAACTTTAGTCGTAACGCATGGTTGACGACCGCTGCAACGGTGGTTATGTCGATCACGCTGCTTATCATCTTTATGACTTTTGTCGCTCGCCAGGCTCTCGTAGGCACTGTTGAAGAGCTGCGCCAAAAAGTCGACTATTCCATCTTTTTACGCTCAGATGTCGATGAAGTAGATGCTTCAAACGCTGCTCGTCAGCTTCGATCAATCGAAAATGTTCGCAGCATCAGCTACATTAGTACCGAACAGGCAAAAGCTGACTACATAAACACTCGTCACCCCTCGACTGAAGAGCTTGAGCTGCTTTCTGAACTTGGCACCAACCCGTTCTTTGCGAGCTTCAAAGTTGTCGTCAACGATCCGTCCAAGACAGATGAACTACAAAATGCTGTCGACCAGGACGGTCCGCTCAAAGACGTCATAAATACCGACCCCAAGTGGCGGCCAACATTCTCTGGCGAGAACCGAAAAGTCATCGACACCATCAACGGCTGGGCTCGGCTTGCGGAGCGTGGCGGTATCGTCGCCGGTATACTTTTCGTGGGCATCTCTATGCTCATCATCTTCAACACTATTCGCATGGCCATCTTTAACCGCAAAGAAGAAATCCAGATGATGAAACTCATCGGGGCAGACAAGAGCTTCATTCGCGGTCCGTTTGTGGTCGAAGCCGTTATGTATGGCTTTTTCGCTGCACTTGTCGCAACCGCGGCAGGCTTCGCCATCCTTTACTGGGCACGCACACCTCTGTCAAACTACGGCGTTGCTATAGGGCCAACACTCGACACGATGACGCTGTTTGCGCCACTCGTTTTGATCGTCATGATAGTCATTGGAGCCCTCATAGGCACCATCTCCTCACGTCTAGCGGTTCGCCGCTACCTGAAGGTATAGCTAAAAGTAACGCATACCATATTGTGCCTTGACGGCGCAATATGCTTGTGCTAAAGTGGAGGTACATCGCTATGAACAGGTCCACCACAAACCAGCTCAGCAGATTAAAGAGGGTGCTCATAGTACCACTCATAGCTCTTGTTGGTTTGTTCCCAGTTAGCCAAGCTTTTGCCGACAATTACGACGCGCAAATTACGCAGCTTCAAAACGAGATTAACGGCTATCAGTCTGAAGCCGGTCGTTTGCGTGCTCAAGCAGATACGCTTGCGAACGCTGTCGCCACTCTAGACGCACAAAAAAGGACCATTCAGGCGCAAGTCGACCTCTCGCAGGCTAAATTCGACAAGCTCAGCGACGAAATGGACAAAAACCAGAAGAAACTCGAGAAGCAGAAGCGAGTGTATGCCGAACGTGTAGCAGACTTGTCGTCTGAAAGTAAGGTTTCGCCTATCGAGCTGCTCGCTCGAAGTGACTCTATAGGTGACTACGTGCGAAGCGACATCTACCAGAGTTCAGTGCAAGACCAGATCGAAACTGCCATCAAACAGGTGAAAGCACTCAAGGAAAAGCTTACTGCTCAAAAAGCAGAAGTTGAAAA
>CAYMMO010000039.1:792-4537 GCA_964391615.1 uncultured Candidatus Saccharibacteria bacterium | reverse complement strand
CCAAACCGCACAGCGCAATGAGCTGGCTGCAAAGCAAAATGAGCAGGCTAGTATACTTGCTGCCACTCAGGGTCAAGAAGCTTCTTACCAGAACATGATTGGCCAAAAGAACTCAGAGATCTCTGGACTTCGTGCTGCACAGGCAGCTGCAAACGCACGCTTCATCGGTGGTGCTGGCAACGGTCCAGCTTGTGGTGGGGGCTATCCTGGTATCTGGTGTAACGTTCCCATGGACTCAACCGTCGACAACTGGGGCATGTATAACCGAGAATGTGTCAGCTATACCGCCTTTCGTGTTGCTGCTAGCGGACGCTACATGCCGTACTGGGGTGGTGTTGGAAACGCCAACCAGTGGGATGACAACGCTATCGCCGCCGGCATTCCTACAGACTTTACTCCTCGTGCAGGCGACGTAGCCATTAGTAACGCTGGATACTACGGTCACGCTATGTACGTCGAGTCGGTGAACGGCAACGGTACGATCAACATCTCGCAGTACAACGCCTCTTGGACTGGTACCTATAGTACCAACACTATCTCAGCTAGCGGACTCGTCTTTATACACTTCTAGAAAAACCTGTACCTCTCAGTTTTTGAGTTGTGCTCATGCTAAAATAGTCGAAGCGTATACATAAACAGACATGGAGTTTTAATGCCTGAAGTTTCTACTGATACCCCAGTTATTCCTAAAAAACGTCGCTTCCCGCGGGTTTCACTCGTTAGCACAGTCCTCATCAGTTTACTTGTGGGCACGGTCGGGTTTATCGCTGGAACGCGCTCAGACGACATCGTAGCAAGCCTGAGCGGTAAGTCATCGGCTAGTAGACTCGATCTCTCATCGCTCAACGACGTGTATCAGGTGCTTCGCAAACAATACGACGGCACACTGGACGTCCAGAAGCTTGTCGACGGCGCCAAACACGGCCTTGTCGAGGCAACGGGCGACCCTTATACGGTTTATTTTAACGACAAAGAGGCCGAGGAGTTCCAGGGCGACTTAGAGGGTAGCTTCCAAGGCATTGGAGCTGAGCTTGGCAAGCGAAACGACGCCCTTGTCGTCATCGCCACGCTGGACGAAAGTCCCGCCAAAAAAGCAGGCTTGCTCGCAGGAGACGTCATCGTCAACGTGAACGGTGAAGATGCTAGTGGCTGGTCGGTCGAAAAGACCGTCAACAAGATCCGCGGCGACAAAGGGACGGTTGTAAAACTATCCGTGCTGCGTGGCGATCAGGGCCTCAAAGAATTCGCTATAACTCGCCAAGCCATTACTAACCCGAGTGTCCGTTCCGAAATTACTCCAGAGAACATCGGTATTCTGCGTATCTCACGCTTTGGCGAGAGCGACACGGCGAGCCTGAGTCGTATGGCAGCTGAAAACTTCAAGGCGAAGGGCGTCAAAGGGGTCATCGTGGACGTACGCGGTAACGGAGGCGGCTACTTAGAGGCAGCACGTGACGTTGCAGGCCTATGGCTGAACGACAAAGTTATCGTCACAGAACGCGTTGGCGGTAAAGTGACCGACACACTTCGTTCAGGTAACGATGCGCCACTTGCAGGTATAAAAACGGTTGTCCTGGTAGATGGCGGTAGCGCGAGTGCCAGCGAGATCTTGGCCGGCGCCCTGTCTGACAATGGAGCGGCAACTCTGGTCGGTGAAAAGACCTTTGGAAAAGGAAGTGTTCAAACCATTGTCAGCCTCGGTAGCGGCGGGCAAGTAAAGGTTACGATTGCCAAATGGTACACACCGGCAGGCAAAAACATCTCGAAAGAAGGAATTACCCCGAAAGTCGTCATAGATCTGAGTAGTGACGACGTGAACGCAGGACGCGACCCACAGAAAGACAAAGCGCTTGAGCTGTTGCGCTAAGCCAAGTAGAGGGGTAGAGTAGAAGTAGATGAACACCAAGAAAAAGATCTTGTTGGTTGAAGACGATGCTGCACTCGCTGGCGTCTACAAGACACGTCTCGAGATGGAGTGCTTCGATGTCCGTCATGTCGACAACGGAGAAGATGCACTGTCGAACGCGGTAGACTTTCGTCCAGACCTCATCGTCCTCGACGTCATGATGCCCAAGATCAACGGCTTCGACGTCCTCGACATCCTTCGCAACACCCCAGAGACCAACAACATGCGGGTTATCATGCTTACCGCGCTCTCACAGGCCAAGGACAAAGAACGCGCCGAACAGCTCGGTGCAGACGACTACCTAGTGAAGTCACAAGTGGTCATTACCGACGTTGTAGCTCGCATAAAGCACCACCTAGGTATGGACGAAGCCGTCGCTTCATAAATTTGTTACTCAACTTTCAAAAAAGCGCTTCCGGGCGCTTTTTTGCTAGCATAAGCATATTGACAAAAGGGCAAATATTTGCTAGTATAAACTTAAGTAATTTAAAAAATCAAAATCGAAAGAATAAAAATGTCCCACACACCACACAACCCAACACCGGAAAATGTAAACCCTGAAGGCCCAGAGAACGCTCTGAGTCGAACAGAAGCACTAGCAGCCGAGATCAAGGGTCTGATGGATGCAAGCTCGAACGCCTTTGAGGCATCGGGCCAACGGGCGAAAGATGTTGGCCAGAATCATCTACTGCTTCATGCGGAAATTGTCGATCGTGAAAATCGTAAGAATGCATTCGCGGCTTTGAAAAATGGTGCGGCGATGTTGATGGACGAGGGCAATATCACTATGGACGCCTTTCGCCAGCTTGAATCCAACGTCGACAGAGCGCTGATTGCTCACCGGGGAGTTCAAGAAAGCACTCAGAGTTTCTATACTGCCGAAGGTGCTCAGATGCTTGCGGATGGAGCAGGCTCAGATCGAGAGTCTATGGAAGCTCGAGGCCGTCAGTACGTCGAAAAAGATGGCGCAAGTGATGCTGAGATTCCCGACGAGTTCTTCAGGGGGCTAACGAAGGTTGCTGAGCTTTCGGAAAAATTTGAAGATTTTGCCAAGAAACTGAGAAGTAACGAGCTTGCCGAGGACGAGATACAGACGCTTGTTCGGGGCATAAGAAATGTATTGGCTGACATTCACCCTGGTAATGGTTCAATTGAGGGTGTTCAGGCGCTACGCGCTGCTGCCCAAGACGCTCTTACAGCAGCCGAAGCGGCCGATGAGGCTCGAGACAGGGTTTCGAATGGTGCAAATGCTCTTCGTACTGCCGGGGATCACTTACTGGATGCTGCCGATGATCTAAGGGCGCACGTTGCCTAGATCCATATACTAATAAAAATAGCCCCTCGGGGCTATTTTTAGTTTTGGCTCTCGTTTATTCTACGACGACTTGGGTACGTCGGACAGTTTTGCCGGTGAAGCGGCGAGTTTTCACTTGTTTGAAACCTACGACGCCTTCTTTTGCGGCGTGGATGGTGAAGTTGCGGCTCATGTAGGTACCAGGGCCGGCTTGCTTAGTTTCGCCGACTTGTCGGACGATAACTTCGCCGTTGTTTACTTTCTGGCCACCAAAGCGTTTCACACCCAGGCGTTGGCCGGGACTGTCGTGGACGTTCTTGGATGAACCACCTGCTTTAACTTTAGACATATCTCTCTCCTAAAGAATTTATAAATCAATCTGAACGATTGTAGCAAAAAATGAGCGCTTTTACAAGTGTTGGGGCGTATTTTTGCCCCAAAAAATGGTTCAAGCCCCGTCCCCGACTGGGAGCGGGGCTCGAAACCAGTAGGGCGGGGCTCAGGAGTTTACGACTGGCATGTGCGCATTCCTGTGATATATACCA
>CAYMMO010000039.1:0-774 GCA_964391615.1 uncultured Candidatus Saccharibacteria bacterium | reverse complement strand
GGATCCAGCATGCTTGCAGTTGCAGTGAAGCGAATCGTTCGTGCACCAGAAGCATCCATGAGTGGTCTCGCGTCCAGCAAGACCGCACGAGCTACTTGTGTCTCGGTTGGAAACTGTTTACCTGTCGCCAGGCGTGCTTCGTGTTCGAATGCCTCATAGGCGCCCTGGGTTTCGCATCGTTCTGGCAACGCACGACCTGCCAGTGAGTACCGCAGGTAACGGAGGCGTAGCTCCAGCACCTCGGCTACCAACAGCCCTGTACAGAGAAAGTTGCCCTTTGCGTAGTTGCGTGGATAGATTTGCCGGAAGTGGTCGAGCTGCTTTTGTGCAGATGTGGTATACCGCCTGAGTCGACCCAATGGGTTGCCAGCGTCTGTGTTGAGCTCGCTCATGAGCTCAAGTAGCTCGCGCTCATGTCTGGCGTTCATGTCTGCAGTACCGATCTTCAGTGATGCCTGGTAGTTTTTGAAGTCATCTCGGAGGGACATGCCTCTCCTCTGGTAGTGGGGTTCGTTCTAAGCCTCTTTTGGGAAGCACGAATGTAGGTCATTATAAAATTTTTTGGTATAAAAGTCTAGGTCGTGGCAGATTCAAGAACAACAAGTTCGCGGCCGGTGATCTGGTCATCACGACGATAAATGAGGTCGTTGTTCGATGCGTGGGTGAAGGTGAGCCTCGTGTAGCCAAGAGAAGTAAGCTCGCTGATGACGGGCAGATGGTGGCTAGAATCACCGACGAACCATGCTGGCATCGCGATGCAGAGACGAGTAGATG
>CAYMMO010000038.1:0-7558 GCA_964391615.1 uncultured Candidatus Saccharibacteria bacterium | reverse complement strand
CAAGCAGGGTGCGGTTGAAACGGAAGGTGATCAGTATGTTGCCCGCGATGTTTTCCCGACACCAGGTGATGAGTGTTCGTTTGAGGTCTCCGCCCGCTGGAGCAGCTAGTGTGATGGTCATGGTTGGCGCGCTGCGCTTGAAGGTGTCGAGTGCTTTCAGGAGCTCGTCTAGGCTCTCTGTGGTCAATGTATCGCTTCCAACCCAGGTTTTGATCACCTCGATCGTCACCGGGCTAATGGTCGGGGCGGTTTTGCCAGTTGGGGCACCGACAGTTGCTTTTATGGAGTTATGCGAAAACCACTGCGCGTAGGTGCGAATTTCGGTGCTTAGTGCACTCACGTCACGAGGTGAGACGATATCAGCTGGTAGGTGCAGATTCCCCATGGCCCACCTCTTTCATTAGCTCATCTTTGTGAGCCTCAAGCTCTGCAATTAAATGCGGTGTTTGAGCGCCCAGATCAACCTCACTCTCTAAGGACTCAAGTAAAAATGACGTCACAGCATTTGAGAGTTTGGTATCAAGTTCGGTTATGATGTGTTGCTTTTCAGCGACTATCTCATTTTGCATGGCGGTTTCAAGTTCAACGCGTCGTGCCTGGATGGCGGCTTCGAGTTCTTGCTGGTGCTCGGCGGTCTGCGTCTGTGTGGCGCCAATCTTGTCAGCGGTTGACTCACGAATTTCTTTTAGTCGGGCCTGGAAGAGATTCATTTCATCGTTGACAATGTCGGAGCCAAATTTTTCTAGTAGACCATTGAGATGCTCGGAAGTTTTGTCGAGGTCTTGTTCGAAGTTGGCTCGAGTACTTCGTAGCGTCGCTCCAAGGTCGCGTGCCGAGGCGCGTAGGAGTTCTTCTTTAAAGCCTTCAGGTAGCGCGAGCTGTGTCTCATCGGCAATCTCTGGGGTTTTTGTCTCGGCACCTGGACGGATATGTTTGTGCCAGTGTCGGTAGGCAAGGGTAGCAACAACACCGAGAATAAACGCGTTGAGACCCAAGAATAATTGTAAGTAAGTATTTCCCGTCATAGTTTAGTTAGCACCATGTAGATTGATGCAACTCCTATAGTAAGTATAACCAGTACGAGCGCAGAAAGCTGTAGTAAATCACGATAAATTGCTGCTTGGCTCATAGGATTACGGCCGATCGAGATGATACTACTGCGGATCATCGAGTAAATGATGCTCATAACGACCACCATGGTGATCAGGAAGATACCACCGCTGACCAGGATAGGCAGCGTCTTTACTTCTTTGCCAGCGAGCGCGTTGGCAACGTTTTGGATGCTGCTTGGGATGATGGTCTTTTCAGGTTGCTTGAAGTAGTAGGCAACGTTGACGAGTACGGGGATTTGCGAGAGGTTGGCAGATTTTTCAGCACCAGATTTTTCTTTGTAGGTTTCTTTGGTTCCTGCACCCATGTCCCCCTGAGCAATGCCGATGATACGCACATTACCGGTTGCTTTCATGCCGACGCCCGTTAGCGGTGAGGCGGTGATGTGGTCGCCTCGTTTGATTTCACCATTTATGTCAGAGACGAGTACTGGGACGGTGCCGCTGGTTGCAACTTGTACCTGGCTTTTACCGCCATTGGAGACGCTGAGCAGGGCGCTGTCGCTGTTGACGACAATTCCGAGCAGGTTATCAACGGACTCTATCGAGGCAGCAACGACTTCGTCTGAGCTGTTTTTCTTGAGACTTACGAGTGAACCAATCGAAAGGGTATCTGCTGAGGAGTAGCCTTCGGTGATGGTACTGACAGCGTGGACAAGAGGAGTTAGGCTGATCGCTGCCACGACAGCAATGGCTCCCCACCCCAGGAGTTTTGCGGCCGTCATCTTGTACCGTCGCATATGTTTCCGCATAGTTCTTATGCCTAAGTATACCAAATTTGAACAGGTATACATCAGGGAAAATGCCTATGCTATGCTGAAGTTATATGAAACATTTTTCGTCGGATGAAAATGGCTTTACACTCCTTGAGCTAGTTGTGGTGATTGTTTCCATCATCATTCTGGCCATACTCGCCTATACGCTCATTCAAATGTGAGATACTTTACAAAAGATTGGCATCGGGCTTATGCTAAAACCATCTATACAAAAGTCTTAAGAGAAAGGTTCGTATGAACGGCGAAAGCATAAACGCGGCCCGGGTCCTCATGGGGGACAGTTTGGGCTTCCATATTATTTTCGTCCTGTTTGGACTAACGCTGCCAATCTTGGTCAGCTGGTTCGAGTGGATGGGGATTCGACGACGTGACAGCAAATTAACCGGAGTAGCCAAGTCCTGGTCAAAGATCATGGCGCTGCTTGTCATCACCGGAGTGTTGTCAGGTACTATCATTGCGCTGCAGATGTCGCTGGTATGGCCAGGTATTCTGAAGTTTGGCGGGCAGGTCATCGGGCTGCCATTTATGTTCGAGACCTACTTCTTCCTTATCGAAGCTATCTTCCTGTCGCTCTACATGTTTACCTGGGACAGTAAGCGGGTCTCGCAGTGGCTGCACTGGTTCTTTGGCGTTATGGTCATTGTCGGCAGCACAGGGAGCGCGTTCGTCATTACGGCCGTAAATGGCTGGATGAACTTGCCAACTGGCTTCGACATCGTGGCAGGTAAATTTGAGAACGTCGATGTCCTGGCGGCAATGTTCTCGACACCAGCGCTCGTAACGTTCTTCCATTCGCTTCCTGGCTACTACGTAGCAGCCGGCCTATTCATTTCTGGCCTCTACGCACTTAAGCTCTTCAAAACACGAAAGAGTGAACTTGGTAGCGCAAAAAACAAACTCAACTACTTCATCATCCAAAAAGTGATGCTGTTTGTACTTCTTGCATTTGTCGGATCATGGATAACGGCGGACATTACTGGCAAATATCTTGCCACACACGAGCCCGAGAAGCTCGCTGCTATCGAGCTCAACTACGAAACTGCTGGCAATGTTCCTTTGGTTGTTGGTGGGGTCGCCGACGGTAATGGCGGCATAACTGGTCCGCATTTTAAGATTCCTAGCGCGCTAAGCTTGCTGTCATGTAACTCACCTGGCTGTACGGTTGAAGGCCTCAACGATACGCCTAAGAACCTTCAGCCACCGCTCTACATTCACACCTTCTTCGACATCAAGATGACGTTGATCACGATTCTCGTGGTTGCTATACCCGCCTACTTTGCGGCGCGTCAGTGGCGTCCAGAGCTGCTTAAAAGCAAGCTAATGCTCGGGCTCTTTGTCGTAGCGAGCTGGTTCGGACTCATCATAGTCGAGCTCGGATGGATGATGACGGAAATTGGTCGTCAACCATGGGCAGTACGAGGCTACGTTACTACTGAGCAAGCACTCACCAAGACGCAGGACATTACAACATTTGGCTACTTGTTCCCGGCCGCCTACGTCGTACTCTTTGCGCTAACGTTCATCGCCATCAAGAAGATTATAAAAAGTGAGAAGGCAAGCAAGGGGGGTGCACTATGAGTTCCATGATCTGGGTGTACCTACTTATCTATGTCCCGGTCCTGTTGTTCGTGCTAGGGTTCTTGTACGAAACCTATCTGAGTTTTGTGCGACTTCGCAATGTTAAAGCTGGCCGCTATGGCTATGTCGACGCGACCTGGGAAGTGACGCATACGCTTCTGGTGTTCGCGGTCGTCATGCTCCTCATGCTCTATACGCAGGTCATCGATGTACTTGCTGACAAGATATTTCTCACTACATTTCTGGCTGCGGTTGCACTCGGCCTTAGGGGCGCGGCGTATATCTACATCTTCTTCATCAGAGATCGCAAAGCTCGAACGAGTTGGGTGGACTGGGTGTTTGCATTGTCGCATGTGCTCGCTGCAGGCCTGTTGGTTGCAACAGTTGCACTTGCAAGTTGGTACATTGTTACCGAAAACCCACCAGTTAACGATCAGTTCATAGCACCATTCATGCCAGGACTTGTACTGGTTCTAGCACTTTGTTCATTGCCACTACTTCGTCTGTATCGAGAAAAAGCATAGGAATCGGCAGCGCTTTAGTCTAAAATAAACCGTAAGCAAAACGGGGTATTTTAGAGCATGCAGCCAGGTGGCAACCGAAAAGTCGTCATTAGTTTCCGTTGGGAACATCTGTTAGGGTGGGGAATCACCATCGTACTATGTGTAGTGCCGATTGTTCTGTGGTTTAGATTACATCCGCTTAGCACGCTCGAAGGTTACATACCTGCCATGCTGAATCTAGGAAGGGTAGCAGGACTCGTCGGAACGGTTATGTATGCGCTGAACCTTGTCTACTCAACGAGGCTTCGTTTCCTAGAAGGAATGTTTGGGGGGCTTAACCGCGTGTATATAGCGCACCACATGCTCGGCGGTTTGGCGCTCGTTATGCTTTCGCTACACCCACTGTTTCTAGCGCTGCGCTATGTCACCACAAGCCTCAAGCAGGCGGCGCTCATGCTGATCCCAAATGGGCTATTGCCGTTTAACGCGCTACTTGACCAGAATCATCTGTATCACAGTCCAGTACTCCAGCAGTGGGCGTTATTTTTCGGTATCATTGCGTTTTGGGGGATGGTTGCGCTGCTACTTGTCACCTTCTTTATCAAACTGCCGTATCGTCTATGGCTGATCACACACCGCTTTTTGGGTGTTGCGTTTGCGATTTCGGCACTGCACATCTTATTTATTAGTAGCGACACGACCAAAGACCCATTCATGAAAGGCTACATGCTTACCATCGTAGCTATCGGCCTCGTTGCCTTTGTCTACAAGACACTGCTCGGCAACATCATCATTCGTCGCTATAAGTACACCGTGCGCGCCGCTCAGACAGTAGCGGGCAATGTCGTACAGGTACTGCTTGATCCAGTAGCAAAAGCTATGAGTTACTCACCCGGACAGTTTGTGTTTATACGTTTCCATGGAGATGGTGTAAAGTCCGAGTGGCATCCGTGTTCGATTAGTAGCTCGCCAGGCGATGACGGTTTGCAGATTAGTATAAAGGGCCTCGGAGACTTTACGAACTCGCTCGGTGCCCTCAAGGCTGGTATGACGGCAGATATCGAAGGTGCATATGGTCGCTTTAGTTACACGAACTACACGAACAAACAGCAGATTTGGATTGCTGGAGGAATCGGTGTAACACCGTTCTTATCGATGATGAAAAATTTACCTGCCGACATGAAAGTTGACCTGTACTATTCCGTCAAGACAGAAAGCGAGCTCATCGATTGGCCGTCGCTGTACGGCGAAGCTCACAAGCAACCGGGCGTGCTACGAGTCATACCGTTTATCGGCGAAAAACAACCAAAGTTTCTCGATGCAGATTTTGTTGAGCAGACCAGCGGTGGGCTGAAGGGTAAAGACATCTATATCTGTGGTCCGCCACCCATGATGAGTTCACTTCGCTCTCAGCTCAAAGCTAAAGGCGTTCCCGGAACGAGTATTCATAGTGAAGAATTTGCGATGTCATAGGATGTATATATGTGGTTAAAGAAATTAGTCGCCGTTAGCATGATCGTCACCCTCCTCGGGATGAACACTATTGCCGCTATGGGAATCTTTGCGCCAAACGAAAAAAATGCCTCATTGAGCCTTTCTCAGCCTCAGGTTGTATTGCCAACCATGACGTTGGACGCTCTGCCGACCGAGGTTCAGACCGGTCTCTATAGTGCTCTGAGTTGGACAGTCGAAGGAGAGATTGATAGCTGCATAGCGAGTGGTGATTGGACGGGCCCTAAAACGCAGTTTGGCTCCCAGAGTACCGGCCGTCTAGCAAGCGAAGGCAAGCGCACCTACACGCTAAGCTGTACCAACCAGGCGGGAACCGTAACAAAGTCGGTATCGGTAGATGTGAAAGCCTCTGCAACTGCGACAGTACCAACCGCCTCGTCGGGCAACTCGACTACTGCTGCGCCATCTGCGCCTGTCTACTGTTTTGGATCCCAGCCGTGCTACTCGCGCAAAGAAGTGGCGGCTCACAGTAGCCCAGGGAACTGCTGGGGTTATAACGGAACGAGAGTCATGAATATTTCTGGGTTTGACTCCGCTTTTCATCGAGCCAAGAGTGCCATAGGTAGTATCGAGGTTTCTGGCGTCTGTGGCACGGACCTTGCTCCATCGCTAGGCGGATCGGTCAGTGCAGGCGGACAGACGCGTAACCATAACAACTCGAGCAAAGGCAACGCGGATCGCAACATGATTCCTTACTTTGTCGGGTATTTCGATGCGGCCAAGCCATAATGCCTAGGACGAAGTCAGTTCAGTTAGAGCGTTTCACACAGATTTTCTTTTACGTGAGCGTACTTCTGTGTCTACTCGCCGCGACGATGCTACTTGCCTCGCTGAAAGTAGGTAGAGGCGATCGGCCGGCTACGGGCATACACAAGGGCGTACAGCTGTCTCAAGGCTCGGCGACTATCGAGCTCGAACGGGTGCGGTTCACTCAGGGATCTGGACATTACAAAGCTCCATCGGGCAAGCGCTACGCAATCATTTCGCTGTCCGTTGCCAACAATTCGTCCACACCATTTAGCGTTGCCGCTGCTAACGACACCTATGTTAAAGATCGCGCAGGAACGACGTATTACCTGAGCCCGACAAGCTTAGACGAGCCGTTTCATAGCGGGCAGTTGCTACCTGGCGATTCGGTACGAGGCGAGCTGAGCTATTTGCTGCCACTAACCGGTGAGTTTCGGTTCTATGTTGAGTCCGACTGGAGTGGCGGCGTTGTGCCGTTTTTGTTACAGTAACCATAACCAAAAAAAAGTGAGAAATTGTGGCGTTAGACCCTGTAGTTATAGAATTTGAGGCACCAACACCTGATCCAGGGTGGCGACGCTTTGTACCCAAACTTTCGCCTCGAGGAGTAAAGATCCTCATTGCTGCGACTTCAGCGGTCATGATTGCCAGTATGATCAGTTTCACGATCTTTAGTGTGCTCAGTACCGATAAACAGTTTGCGAAAACACACGGGCTTGATGCCAATGACCAGCAGGCGCTCGATGCAGCTGCCAAACAACAAGCAGCGCTTGGTGGCGGCAATGTAGCAAAGGGAGTTGGTGGTACAACCGGTAAAAATGCACCAGTCATCACACTTACCGCTGAACCTGCCACAGTCACGCTCGGCAAAACTAGCACGCTTAAATGGAGCGCGACAAACAACCCAAAGAGCTGTGAGGCCAGTGACGACTGGAGTGGAGCAAAACAATCTTCAGGCAGTGAAGTCACACAAAAACTAGATAAAGTTCAGACATATCTGTTTACGATTACGTGTAAAACCGATACCGGTACAGGCTTCGCTACCGTCAGTGTTGGGGCCATCGCACAGGGTGGAACAGGCGATGTGGTTTCACGTCCAACCGTGACGCTTGCGGCCAACCCAAATGCAATCTACATCGGTGACAGTAGCTCGCTTGTGTGGTCGACGACGAACAACCCGACGTCATGTACGGCAAGTGGCGACTGGGGCGGCAGTAAAGGGACTTCAGGTACGGCAAGTACGGGAACGTTAAATACTGCAAAATCATATACGTATACACTTACGTGTCAAAATACAGGCGGCACTGGCTATGCAACTGTCACAGTCAAAGCA
>CAYMMO010000037.1:0-7775 GCA_964391615.1 uncultured Candidatus Saccharibacteria bacterium | reverse complement strand
CACCGGGTGGCGGACGGTCACGTAGCGGAGCGGCGGAGCCGACTGCGGCCAGTAGTAGTTGACGCAACCGACGACCTGCACTCCCGAAGGTCCGACGCCGGTACGGAACACCCGGTGGTTCCGGGTGTCCCAGTACTTGACGATGGAGTCGTCGGAGCGGCGGATCGTGTTCCATCCCGCGCTACTGGTCCAGCAGCGCGAGCCGGCGATCTGGTGACGGGTGAGACCACCCTTCACGAGGTACTCGCCGACGACGCGGCCGTTGATCTTGAGGATGTCGACAGCGATGTCGCTGGCCTCGGACGAGGCGGACGCCGACCCACTGATGCAGGTCTGGGTCGTCTTGCCGTCCTCGCTGACGGTGATGCAGTCCTCCGGGAACGTCGTGGACTCTCCCGGGGTCGTGGTAGCAGCAGTGTCAGGCACGCTGGCGTTCGCCGGAGCCGTGAGGCCCAGCATCGCGAATGAAGCGCCCATGACCATCGCGAGGATGGTCAAGATGGCGCGGAACTTGCGGTTCATGATCCCTCCTTGGGGACTCGTGGTTCAGACGACTCACATGAGCCGAAGCAGACGGTTGTCGCCTGGACGAACCCCTGGTGGGCACGACTCACAAACGACGAAAATCATCGTCAGTGAGCCGTGCCCAGGGAGGGAAATTGCAGTAGTTGATGTCAGGGTTTAGAAACCCTAGTGACTATCTCGTTTGCGAAGTTAATTTGATAAAACAAAAAAGCGTCGCAAACATTTCTTGGCTAAATTGTTAAACGACGCCTCATAAGTGAGAGACCGAATATGAAATGATTCCTCGCAGGGATACCACCTCCTTGGTCCCACCTCACTCGAGGTTATTTCCATACTATCACAAAAAAGCATAATTGTCAAGACATTTTGATAACATTTACCGCTTAAGCACAACCGCTTTGAGAAGAGTTTCCGGTATACTGGAAACATGACCGACGCCCTAGCTAAAAAACTGAAGACTCTTCCCATGACACCAGGGGTGTATTTTCATAAGTCCGCTTCGGGCGAGGTGATCTATGTTGGCAAGGCGGCGCGGCTGCGTAACAGAGTGCGACAGTATTTTCAGGCCTCTCGACTTCGCGATCTAAAAACCGATGCTTTGGTGGCGGAAATTGTCGACACAGACTGGATAACTGTTGAGACCGAGCTCGACGCACTCTTTCTCGAGTCGGAGATGATCAAGCGATACAAGCCACGCTACAACGTATTGCTACGTGACGACAAAAGCCAGCTCTATGTACGTATACCTATGAACGACGCCTACCCAAGTGTGACGTTCACTAGAGGCCCGCTCGATGACGGGGCGACATACTTTGGCCCCTATTACAACGGCTGGGCGGTCAAAAAAGCCCTTCGATACCTGCGTCGCGCGTTTCCGTATAGTGTGCACGAAACCATGCCAGGTCGCCTTTGTCTTCAGTACCACATAGGACTTTGCCCAGGAGTGGAAGCCCAAAAAATCACCTCGGCAGATTACAAAGAAACGCTTAAGAAATTGATTCGCTACCTAAAGGGTGAGCGAAAGGCCCTCATGGCTGAGATCGAACGAGATATGAAAAAAGCAGCCGTAAGCCATGACTTTGAGCATGCCGCGAAGTTGCGCAACCGTTTGCGTGACATGAAAGAGCTCCAGCGACAGATAATATTTGGCGATCGTGAGTTCATGGATATTAGCAAAGACCAGGGGTTAGCGGGTCTACAGAGCTTGCTTGGATTGCCTGAGGTGCCGCGACGCATAGAAGGCTACGATATCTCTCACATGAGCGGGACGAACAACGTTGCCAGCATGGTCGTTGCCACAAATGGTTTGGCTGACAAGAGTCAGTACCGCAAGTTCAAGATGCAGCTACCTGGCAATGACGACTTTGGACATATGCGCGAAACGATGCGCAGGCGCTTTAGTGGTAAACATACAGATTGGCCCACGCCTCAGCTCGTACTTATAGATGGTGGAAAAGGGCAGTTGAGCGCAGCGTCCCAGGCTGCTCGGGAGCTGGGTGTAGACGTGCCAATGATCGGTCTTGCTAAACGCGATGAAGAAATCGTGGTGCATAAGACGTTGTCGAATGTGGCCGTAGACATAGCTGCGATCTCTGCGTGGGCACGCGAGAAGAGTCCATTTGATGAACCAACTCTAATGCCGGTCGAGGGGAGAGCGCTGGAAGATAAGTATGTACACCTCTATACCGATGATGGCTATAGGGCAGGGTCTGAAGATAGCGACGGTGAATTTCTCATCATCAAACTTCCGAAAGATCACCACATCGTCAAGCTTCTACAGAGGTTGCGTGACGAATCGCATCGCTTTGCTGTGAGCTACCATAGTACCCTCAAGCGTGCAGCTGCCACTAAGAGCATTCTGGACGAAATTCCAGGGGTAGGTCCAGCGACACGCAAGAAATTGGTAGCAAGTTTTGGTAGCGCTCAAGGAGTAAAAGCTGCGACTCGAGACCAGCTCGACGCCGTCCTTGGCAAAAAACTTGCCGAAGTGGTATTTGTCTGGCTCGCCGAACATCGATAGATGTCGACGATGAGCCTGTAATCAGTTATACTAACTGCACGTATGCGAAAACAGTTTGCAGTGTTTTTACTGAGGTGGCTTTTGAACACCATCGGTCTTTGGGTAGCCAGCCGGCTTTTGTCGAGCAGTTTTAACGACACCCAAGCTACCACCACTACCTTTTTGTTTGCCGGACTAGCACTCTCACTCGCCAACAGCATACTCAAACCCATCGTTGTGGTACTCGCGCTCCCAGCCATTTTAGTGACACTTGGTTTGTTCATGTTGGTAGTCAACGGCCTCATGGTGTATGTTGCGCTAAAACTGGTGCCACATCTGGACATAAGTTTCTTTGGGGCCATCCTTACGGGGATCATCATCGGTTTGATTAACTACATCATTAGCGGGTTATTAGAGTTACAGCATAACGATCGGGAGATAGCAGTATGAATGTTGCCAGTATTTTACAAATAGTTACCATCGGTTCGGGAGTTCTTATGATTCTCGCTATCCTTTTGCAAGCACGTGGCGCAAGCCTTGGTGCAGGGTTCGGAAGCTCGGGTGAGCTGTTTACGACCCGACGCGGTATCGACAAGAGCCTCTACGAGACAACCATCGTCCTTGCGGTCGTATTTGTCCTCTCAATATTGGCTAACCTTATACTCGCCTAGGCATAGGGGGCAAACGTGGCAGCTGAAGATGAGTCGGGCTCTCAGCAGTGGAAACGCCTGCTTGTAGCTAAACGTCCTACAGTTAAGGGTGTGCGCCGTCGGGCCCGCAAAATTGAGGGGGTTACGGTCCGTCATGCACATCGATTCATCTTGTCGCGACTCACTAACCTCAATGACGTACGTCGACACGCAGTTGGCTGGATGGCGCTCGCGAGCTTACTTGTAGTCGTGACGTTGTTGCAGCTTTTCTGGGTAAAAGATGCTTACGTAGCTTCATATCAGGCAGATGGTGGCATATACGCCGAAGGTGTAATTGGCCGCATTGATACGCTCAACCCTATCTATGCTTCAACGCAATCTGAGCGCTCAGCGAGCCAGCTGCTGTTTTCGAGTTTGCTGCGCTATGACGGTCAGAATAACCTCGCCAACGACCTCGCATCTGGCTATAAGCTTTCGAGCGATGGCAAAAGATACGATGTGACGCTTCGCCAAGATGCCTTATGGCATGACGGTAAGCCGGTGACGGCAGATGACGTCGTCTATACGCTCGCACTCATAAAGAATCCCGCAACTCGATCTTTCCTTTACCGCACCTGGCAAGATGTCAGCGTCAAAAAGTTAGGGAAGTATGAAGTAGAGTTTCAACTGCCAAGCCCGTACGCTCCATTCCCACACGCTTTAACGTTTGGGATAGTACCAAAGCATATCCTGGGATCTACATCTCCCGTGCGCATTCGTGAAAGCAGTTTTAGCCGTAACCCGGTAGGCAGCGGGCCGTTCGTGTTTCAGGCACTGCGACCCATTGACCCGGCGGCAAGTCGAGCAGTTTTGCAGCTCACGAAGAATGCCGATTATTACAGGGGTGGGATGCGTCTCGACAGGTTTCAGCTACAAACCTACAAGTCTCATGATGAGCTTCGTCAAGGTTTCCTGAGTCGCGAGATCAACGCGGCGGTAGAGCTCAGCACCACTGACATAGACACGATTACGCAAGAGGCGCCCACTACCGTAGTGGCAGATGCTCGTATGAATAACGGTGTCTATGCCTTCTTTAGGACCGACAACCCTGTACTGAGTGATGCGTCGGTGCGTCATGCACTTGTGCTTGCAACAGACAGAAAAGCTATCATCAAAAGCCTCAAAGGCCTTGCAGGTGATCTACAAGGGCCTCTGGTAGAGGATCAGATAAAGAGTGTTGCCGGTATCAAGCAAGACGTATTCAACCTCGACAAGGCTGCCGAGCTACTAGACAAAGCTGGTTGGGTGAAAAAAGGTGCAGTACGTGTCAAAGCCGAGCAGAAATTGCAGCTGACGATTGTTGCGCCAAAGTCGGGGGATTTCCCGCAAGTTACAGAGATGGTCTCGTCGGAGTGGCGTAAATTGGGTGTCGATGTTCGCACGCAGCTAGTTGACACAGCTACGTTTGAGCAAAACATCGTTAAGCCTCGCGCTTATGATGTGTTGCTCTACGAGCTTGCCCTCGGGGCAGACCCAGATGTCTTTGCGTATTGGCACTCATCTCAGGCAACCGTAAAGGGCTATAACCTTTCGAACTACAAGTCAGGGGTGGCAGACGATGCCCTCGTAAGTGCGCGTTCTCGTTCTGAAACGGCGCTGCGAGCAGCAAAATACGCCGCATTCTTCCGTCAATGGCTCAACGACGCACCAGCAGTTGCGCTGTATCGGCCGCATTTGCACTATGTGACAACCGACAGTACAACATCAGTGAAATCATCTGACACTGTGGTGGATGCGCTTGGGCGTTACAATATGCTCGACCAGTGGACAGTTCGACTTGAAGACCAGTTCAAGACCCCTTAGGCGTCACTCAAAAGCATAAGCATAGCGTGCTATACTTTGGCTATGGATCAAAAGGGCTTTAGAAGTGCGGCGCGACGACTAGTAGTAGAGTTAATTTTTGCGATTTGTCTTGTCAGTTTTGGGGCGGAATTTCCCGAAGATGTCACCTTTGCCACAGCCTGGACATTTGTTGTTCAGCATGCAAATCTTTTACTTCATGTAGTGATCGGCACGCTCATACTCGTTGAGTCGAGCGCTCTGGCGGTGCACTCTCTAAAGGGTAAACATCGCTCATGGAAGGTGTTTTCGCTGATCGGGTTATGCTTCGTACTGCTCGCATATGGGTCAGGTGAAGGCGTTTTGTCCGGCAGGGGCGAAAGCGCGCTCGGTATGATGACAGTCGGCTGGCTCGGGGCAATTTTGGTATACGCTACGGCTTGGTTTAAAACTCGAGCAAAACAAAAAGAGACCTGAATGAGTATTTATTGCAGAGGACTTGGGCACGCAAGCGCGCCCCCGAACTTTCACGATCACCAAACGAGTTGGTGTCGGAAAGATTCCTTGCGAAATGCCACTGGCATTTCTCACCTCCACGATTCGTGGAGGTTCACTTAGCCAGACCAAAGTAAAAATCCGAGGTTATCCCCGGATTCTTACTTTGGTGCGGCGAAGAGGACTTGAACCTCCACGATCGCAATGATCACTAGCCCCTCAAGCTAGCGCGTCTACCAATTCCGCCACCGCCGCATAGATTTAAGCTGTAAAGTACGAGTTAGTTTATGGTCATTCCAGACTTAGCGAGCGCGTCTACGCATATTTGCGTTTCACGCAGCCGCCACCGCTCGTCAGCGTTTACTCCGAGTTCTCGTTTCATTTACTGCGTAAATAAAACTGCCACTCTCCGTTACGCTTCCTCTCAACAAAAATCTGTGAGATTTTTGTTGGGTTAGTCGCATAATCACTGAAATTTTATGTGCAATTACCGCTGTTGGTGCTTCACAATTCTACTTTAAAATATCTTTTAACTCAAGTGGTGGCAAAGCGAAAACGCTCATGGTATCATGAAGGGAGTAAAAAGAGTGGGTTTATAAACGTAGAAAAATGAACAAAGTTGCCAGCTATTTGCAGGGGCATATCGCCGGAGAAGTTTTCGACGGCGACGCTATCCGAAGTACATTCTCTCGTGACGGGAGTATTTTGGCTATTAAGCCGAGTCTCGTCGTGTACCCGCGTACGACGAACGATGTACGAAAAGTGGCTCGTTTTTCTTGGCAGCTCGCAGAAAAAGGGCATGTTCTCTCTGTTACTGCACGAGGTGGTGGTACCGACCTGACCGGTGCGGCTATAGGAAAAGGCATCATACTTTCATTTCCAGCTCATCTAAACCGTATTCTTGAACTCGACACCAAGCAGCGACTTGTTCGCGTCCAGCCGGGGGTGAATTTCAAATCACTTCAAGAAACGCTACATACACATGGTCTCTTTCTGCCGCCATTCCCAGCTTCATATGAGTACTCGACCATCGGTGGGGCCATTGCCAACAACAGCGGTGGCGTTAAGTCATACAAATACGGCAGTATGCGCTCTTGGGTCGAGCGTCTCGAGGTTGTCCTCGCAAACGGAGAGATTATTCAGACAGGTCCGGTTAGTAAAAAGGTTTTGACGCGCAAACTTGGCGAGCCTACTCTCGAGGGTGAACTATATCGAGCCGCAGCAGGCCTTGCCACAGAGAACAAAGCTGTATTTGAAGCGTATCTCGACCAGCTTAGGGTGCCGTCAGACAGGGTTGGCTACGCTCTGGACTCTATACACCGGAAAAATGGTACGGTCGACCTGACACCGCTTTTTGTAGGCTCGCAGGGTACGCTAGGCATCATCACTGAAGCAATCATAAAAGTTGCCAAGTACTCACCGACTTCAAGTTTGACCGTGGCATCGTTTGGCAGTATCCGAGAAGCACTCGAGGCTGCGGACGACATAGGCGCCATGAAGCCTAGTGTGCTCGAGCTTGTCGATGGCGATGTCTACGAATTTGCTACCAAACATTTCAACATCACGTTCCCACCCGAGCTTTCCGTCGGCGGTGTCGCGCCAGCTGCACTCCTGTTTATAGAGTGTGACGACCCTAGTTCCAAATTGAAAGCAAAGTTCAACAGACAGCTGCACAGGATCCTCGAGGACTATTCTCGTCAGACAATTACCGCCAAAAACTTCGATGAACTCGAGAAACTCTGGGCACTTCGCTATGCAACCTCCTCGGTACTTCGCTACAAATCTTCTGGTCACAGCTTCGTTCCTGTCATAGAAGACGCCGCAGTGCCACGTGACCTGCTGGGTGCGTTCATAGAAGACGCCAAGGCTTTATGTAAGAAGCACCACGTTGAAGCTCTGGTTTGGGCACATGTTGGCCCTTCAAACGTACACATTTTGCCACTGGTAGATATGAGTAAAGTTGCTCACAAGCAGACGATCTTCAAGCTCATGGACGAGTATTATCGAATGGTGGTCAAAATTGGAGGTTCAATTGCCTCTGAGCATGGTGATGGTCGCCTGCGGGCACCATTTACGAAGCTACAGGTAGGCGAGACACTCACAAAGGCATACGCGGATCTCCGTAAGGCTGTTGACCCGCATGGCACTATGAACCCTGGAGTGAAGACCGGCAGTACGATCAAAGACGTTGTAGACAATCTCGCAAGTGATTACTCACTTGATCGTTTCAGCGACGTTTTGCCCCGAATGTAGACAAGTGTTTACAGCGGTGGGGCTATGAAGTATAG
>CAYMMO010000036.1:0-7934 GCA_964391615.1 uncultured Candidatus Saccharibacteria bacterium | reverse complement strand
TGAGCAGCATGATCAAAATAGTCCGGATTGATTCCAAACTCACCGCCAAGTCGTGCGGTGAGTTCAGGTAGCTTCTCGGCCAATGCCGGGCTAGTTCTCTCTGTCATCTCATCCATTCAATCATGCCCGAGGAGTGATCCAAAGCATGAGCGGGTCGATAGTACAACGCCGAGAACTTGCATATATAGCGTCTGGAACGGCATAATGGACACTAATGAGCGCAGTTAAAGTTGAGGAAGCGCCGCTTGGTATTGAACCAGGCAGTGCAAAAGAAGTAGAAATACTTGGCCTCTACACCCAAGAGGTGGTAGAGGTTGAGGATCTTATCATGCTCTCGCAGGTGCGCGGTGGAGCTAACCCTGAAAGCAAACGCCTCAAGCAATCTATAGACCGGCGTGGCTTGATCAATGAAATTGACATAGCGCGCATGACTCGTGAAAACTTAGAGCAGTATATAGATTTCGTGAACCGCCTATGGGGAACTTCCCTCGACATCGCAAACTATGACGTTCGGGCTCGAGGCGGCTTGTACTACCTTGTGATTGCCGGTCACAGTCGCACGTTAGCTGTTCTAGACCTGGCCTATGAACATCCCGAAAAGCAGTACAAGATAAACTGTAAAGTTCATGACGTGAAGGGTCCTGGGGACATCATTGGGCTACAGCTAGACGAGAACCTGTACCACAAGCCGCCGGTTGAACGCTCCGCGATGGCTATCATAGAGTCGTACCACTGGGGCATCGAGTCCGGCAAGTGGTCAGGCAAAACTGAATACCTCGCACTGCATAAGGGTGAAGTTGGCTCTGCAGAGTTTGAGAAAGCACTTGGATTTCATCAGTTGCCTGCGGATCTGCGACGACTGGTTTTTGGCAAGCAAATACCCTACACTGCTGCGCTTGAGCTGGGCGGGCATATAGATACATGGATACACCATGAAACGATACGGCTGGGTTACGCAAGTCTCGGTGTTCTTAGCGAGGAGCAGGCTGCTAACTTGGAAGAGGTTATGAAAAGCGAACTACTTGCCATAATTGCCTATATTCAAAATCACAAGCTGAACACTACGGCATCGAAATTATTCATTCAGGGGAAAGCGAATACTTGGCAGAGTACTATTGAACAGCTACAGGCGCAGAAAGATGAGCAACTCGCGCTCACGTTTCGAAAAGACCAAGACGCAAGTGAAGTCGATGACGGGCTCGATAAGCAGCCTGATGCAGAGGAAGATGAATTCGCTCTCTTTACCTTTACTCAGCAAGATCAGCAATATGTACAGCAGCGTCGGCGCGACCTGGATAACTTACTGAGACAGACTGGGCAGATGCCTGTTGTGCAAGCTGAGGCGCTTCTCTCTTTTGCTGATGATCTGAAATTTGTCGATAGCGCAAGCCAACGACGCGCCTTAGCTCAAGCGGCGGAAAAAGCCATTACACTCCTGGGCGAGGGCCCTCTCGCCGAAGCAATTTCCGGGAAGTTGGATGAGATGAAAGATACGGGCGAGGCAACGTTGCTTTAGGTGCTATGACGTCCGTTGCACGGTTTGCATAGCTCACGAAGGCTTAGATGCTATACTGTCTCCTAAGCACCAGAGGTGCTGGCGGGAGGAAGCGCGTCATCCTAGGTTCGACGCGCATGCACTACAAACAAGATACCCGAGGGCTCTCTAGGTCTGAGCGATTCGTTCGCGCTAGAGAATCCCCGAAGGCATACCGGGGCGGTGGCACGACGACGAGCGCCGTCCCAATCATGCTCGTCAGGCGGTTGTTCCGTACGTCGTTTTTCTACGGCGCGCGGTGCTCTGCGTCAGCGAGTCTCTCGGAGCGCAAGTTTCGGGAGGTCGGTGGCACAGCTGTTCGACGAGTGAAGCACGCCCAGTCTGGATCGTCCAGCACCGCAGGGGTTCTGGCTGCGGAGTTGAGCGTGCGATGCTCTGCGGACCGGTGAGCGGGCTCCGCTGTGCTTAGGCGCGCGGACCAGCTTGCGCGGGACGCGACACCAGGTTGTCCTGCACCCTCGAGTGTTGAGGACGGTCAGGTGCGAGCTGCGGCTGGGTGAGAGTCGTGAAATCCGGGAAACTTTTTCCTCCCGTCCCCGGATTTCATGCATATATCTTTGAGGGTGGGCCGAATTTTTCGGCCTACCCCAGTTCCATTTTTATGAGTATGAGTGAACAATTCAGCAAATTTGGCTACGAGAAACTGCGCATTGCCAAACCTGGCAGCAAACCACGTACCGTATACCGACCGAGCGATGAGCTTCGGGCGGTTCATCTGGGTGCCTTGGCGGATCTCAGGCATCTACGCATAGATATGCCTTTTGCCTATGGTGGCGTGAGGGGGCGTAGCCTGTTGGACCACGTTGAACAACATGCCGGTCATCAGCAATTCTATTTACTCGATCTTAAGGATGCATTTGCCAGTGTAGATATTTCTTACTTGCGTGCTCAGATGCTCCATGCCGTTGGTCCAAGGTCGCCGATATCAATTTCCAAGATGAGAGACTTTTTACTTCACGAAGCGACCATAGACGGTGTTGATGGGCTTCCGCTCGGCCTACCTGCCTCGCCAATGTTGTTCAATATCTACTGTCGTGAGATGGACCATCACATAGGTAAACTCTGTCGTAACGAGGGCATAACATACACGCGTTGGCTTGACGATCTGACGTTTTCAAGTAGTGAAAGTCCGTCACATTTCGATCGCCCCCTGCGTCGCGCGATACGAGCCATCATTCATGAAACACCCGGCATGCATGTCAATGACGCAAAGGCAAAGCTGCTGACAGGCAAAAAACCAGTTACGATCACTGGTTTGACGGTGTACCCCGCTACTGCGACCGGGGACGTAAAGATCGCTCCGTCGAGAGAGCTACTCGAAACAGTCAGAGCTACATTTGAAGAAGCAGGAGCGATTTTGGCTGCGGGCCACGACTTGACTGAGGACGATGTAGCGCTGCTCAACGGGTATAACAGCGTACTCCACATGGCAGGTGATCCGGTTGAGAGTAAGTCTAGGGCGGTCCGAGACTTTTCGGAGGTATACCGGGCCCTAACGAGGCGTGCCGTCCTTGGAAGTCGGCGACTCACCTTTTCTGAGTCTGAAGAAACGCTTTTTGATATGTCCACATAAAAACAAAAGCCTCAAGTTGGTTGAGGTTGTACTGGGGGCGGAGCTGTGAGCTCCGCCCCCTTGTTGATGTGCCGGCGTTCAGGCTGGTCTCTTGCTGTGCCGGAAAAACCAGATGACGTTGCCGACGGTTGCAGCGATCCGGTCGCGTTCGAGTGCAGTGGAGATGACTCCGTAGTTGCAGGGGTACGCGACTCCTGTGATCTCTGCGACTCGTTCGATGATCTCCGCCGTGGTGCTCACCTGCCCGTCTGGGCTCTGCTTGCGTGACCAGTACAGGGTCAGGTAGCCGGGGAACAAGTCCAGGCAGGTGATGCCGTCGAGTGCTTCGAGCTGTGTGAGCAGGAGCTCTCGTTGGGCGTCATTCGGCGGGAGCTTGAAGTACACGTCGACTTCCCCCTCCAGACCTCCCTCTTGAGGTCGTGACCACACCCAGAACCATGGGCAATTGTCTTCGGTTGTCATCTTGCGCGCCTCTCGTATGCCAACGGTGACCATGCGGCCACATTTCTACACAGTAGCAGGCTCGATGACTTTGATCAAAGTAGCTACAAATAAAAAAGCCCCCGAAGTTAGGGGTTCCCGGACGGCGCATGGTGCGCCGTCCGGGTGAGCGTCAGAGTTCGCCGCCGCGCCATCGGCGGCCGAGCCGGTTCGCGAAGATCGCGACGTCACTTGCCGAGAACAGCTCCATGACGTGAGGCTCATCCGGCCAGCTCAGCAGCGGACCGATGACTTGCAGGATGGCGCGTTTGACGCCGGCGATGAGTGGGATGCCGAGCTCGTCCCAGTCATCTTGTGTTGTTACTGCTTCCGACCACTGCACCGCGATGTAGTCGTCGTGCAGTCGTACGTCCAAGATCCCGGGCGCGCAGCTCAGGAGCTCTTCGACTGTGAAGTCACCGCGGATGCGGTGGGGGAAGTAGAGCCGCAAGACGGCCCCGCTGGGGATTGTCTCGGTCCACGTGTAGACGTCGACCTGTGACTCGTCCCAAGCGCTGGCATCGATGTCGGGCTGATCGCCCGGTTCGTTGCTAGTCACGGTTGTCACCGCCTCGGGTAGGTTCGGCGCTCTGATGATACGCTTGATGTATATTATGACAAAAAATCCGTTCATAGTCAATGTGTCGCAGACTGTGGCGCCCCCTCGAAAAAAGAAAAGAGCCCCTCATGTGAGGGGGTGGGGCTGGAGGGCGGGATGTTTGAATGAACGCCAAAGCCGTCCATTGCCGACTGCTGTCAGCCATCTCGCCCTCCAGGGATGGTCGCCGGGGCGACCCTATGATCTTTCACACATGGCTAACTTGTAGCAACTGGTGCTGCGCTTCCAGATTTTTGCGCAGGACTTGGCCTCTCAATGTGTGCGCCCGTCGAAACGGATGCAGAGGCTGAACCAGCGAGTGTAGCGTGCGTCGGCTTGCGTCCGACATACTCCTCGATGGCCGAGACGGCTCCAATGTTTGTCGCCCTAGCAGCGACACCCAGCGTTTCCGTAGTCTCTCTAGCGACAGACTTGGTCGAAAATCCGACTTTCGTCCGGCGGCTCCTAGCCCTTCCCGCTTCCGGCGGTTGGGTGCATGGCCGACTTTTCGGGACACGTAGCAGTCCTTGCGGGGCGCTGCCATGTATCTTCTCCACATCCTTCTCCAGCGCACGAGCCGGATTCGGATGTCCCCGGTGTAGCACAAAATGGAGAAAGCTCTGCTCTCGTTGGAGCATTGATAACATTATACAACAAATTATATAAGTGCGTCAATTATATTATACGGCGAATAATCGACCCCTCTGTTATACTGGGAAGCGATGATCGCCGATATCAACATAGTCGAAAAGAGTTTCGGGCCGAAAAGTTTGTACAAAAACATTCGGTTCTCTGTGGATGATGGCGAAAAAATTGGAGTGATCGGCCGTAACGGAGTTGGCAAGTCTACCCTGTTCGGGATCCTGGTCGGAACCGATACTGACTATACAGGCGAAGTTATCTACAAACGTGGTACCTCTGTTGTTGCTACTGCCCAGGAGCATCACGAGTCGTCAGATGTTACGGTGCTGCAGTACGTGCTTGCGGGACTTCCCGAGTACACCGACCTGAGTCGCATCATAGAAACCTACCCTGAAACTATGGGTGACAACATCCGTATGATTACTGAATATACCGAAGCTTTGCAGCGCTTCGATGACAAAGGTTTTTACCAGATAGAAGAGCAAATCGAGCGTGAGCTCGATACCTTTCAGCTCGAAGGCGTAGCGCACCGGTCCTTCACTACTCTCTCCGGTGGTCAGAAACGACTCGTTGAAGTCGTCAAAGTTATGCATAGCGACGCGCACCTAGCGCTCGTTGACGAGCCAACCAACCACATGGACTATGTGGCCAAAAACCAGTTTATCGACTGGATGAAAACTGCTCGCGAGGCGATGCTTATCATCACTCATGACCGTGACGTGCTTGCTGAAGTCGACCGCATCGTTGAGCTCAAAGATGGCGAAGCCGTCAGTTTCAAGGGTAACTACGACGCATATCTCAAGCAAAACGCCGTCTCGACCGGTTCCGCTATGAACGAGTTTCAGATGATCGAAAAACGCATCTCAAATCTGAAGGTTAAAGTTATCGACTATCAGCGGCTCAAAGAAAAAGCTCGCAACCCAGCGACCATACAGAAGTTTAAACGTCTCGAGCAGGTTTCTCGAAAAGAGCTGGCGGATCTTCAGCAAAAAGAAAAACCAACCTTTTGGATCGACAAAGAGTCGGCCGAGAACTTGAACTACAAAGTAGCCGAGCAGTACCAAAAGTTTAAAGCTCGTAACATACGCATGAACATTAAAAGCGACGAAAGCCGCTCGAAGCACGTACTCGTTACTGCACGAGACCTGAGCCTTGGGTACGATGCGCCTCTGTTTAACGGGGTTAACATCGACCTACGCGAAGGCGAAGCTGTTGAGCTGCGTGGAAGAAATGGTGCTGGTAAAACGACTGTTATAAAAGCGCTTTTGGCGCCAAGACTCTCGCCTACTGCTTCAGAGGCCAAACGGCACGATGTGCCTCTTCCCGATGGTCAGATTGTCTCTGAAAGTAGCAGTCGAGGTCTGGCGAAGTATTTTGCAGGAGAACTAGAGCTCGACAGTAAAGTTCGCGTCGGTATCTATGAGCAGGAAGTGTCTGAGGGGTATTTCAACTTGCCTCTTGTCGAGGCTATCGAACGTATGTACCTTGACCGAGGGCTCACTATAAACGAGACAAAGATCCGTAGTCTACTTAGCGATTACCTGTTTACCGAAGGTGACGCCAAAGTCCCGCTCGCAAAACTTAGCGGCGGTCAGAAAGCTCGCTTTCAGCTTATTGCCATGCTTGCAAATGACCCACAACTTCTCATACTTGACGAGCCGACCAATCACCTAGACCTTCCAAGTATCGAGGAGCTAGAAAATGCCCTCGAGCGGTATAGTGGCGCTATCTTGTATGTTTCACATGACAGCTACTTTCAGAAAAACATCGGTGGTGACGTCGTTGAGGTCAAGGCACCCTAGGCGACGGCGGCAGGAAGTCAGAGGGCGGTTCTGGGCGTCGGACGCTACGTTCGCGTATGCCAGGTCCCAAATGAAGATAGACTACGTCCCCCTGGTATCGGCCTATCGATGCTTCCACGTGAGTCCAGAATCCGTCCGAAGGGTTATATACCCCATGCAGGAGTTGGAAGCGGATAGTGTTAAGGAGTACGACGACGGTATCGGCGTACGCGCGCCGAGCTTTTTGGTCGCCGTTATGCCCTGCTAGCGACATAAGGTGACGAGCCCGCTCGACAGCACCGTTCTTGAGCGACACAACGATCAAGCTGTGGCGGCGAAGTCCGACATGGTCTTGTTCGGTCATAAGTTTTGTGGCGATGTTTGCTTCTTTACGCCGGAGTGCCTCAGTGACGTAGCCAGAAATCAAACCCACCACAGATTCAGCTGCGTTCAGTTGCTCCACGAGCTCCCACATCTCACCCGCAAGCGTGTCGAGGAGTGCTTGGTCTAGGTCGTTTTGTGGTCGGAATTCTTCCCTCAAGATATCTTCAAACGATGCCCGGTGTTCTTCAGGTGATGTGGGTTGACCGGGCACCTCGGACATGGGGTTATCCTTCTCTTTGCTCTGGGCGGTCTCTCAGGCTGATTCTTCGAGTACCTGCGGCGCCCATAGCCCTCATATAGTCAGCAAGACGAGCGGTGACGGCCATTCGCTCCACAAGACCTTCCGGTGGCGGGTCGCCGGCGGGTACCTCGGGGCTAGAGCCTACGTCCGTATGAGCGTGAGCTAAGTGGTCAGAGCCAACATCTGCAGCTGCCCTGAATCGGTTTAGTATGTCTGGGTGTACCCCTCGTGGGTCTTTGTTTGGCATGACGTTCTCCTCTCTAAAATTATCAAAATCCGCTCGAAAACTATCGAGCGGCAAAAACAGTCGCAATCTTAGGCAATGGAACCGTAGTTACCACTCGTGTTCCACGCTTTTAGTATACTACATGGCTAGCTTGCCAGTGCGGCGTCGAGAGCTGGGCGATCGAATCCCAGTACGAGTGTGCCATCGATGTCGGTGACTGGGACACCCCGGAAATCGTTGTTGATCTTTTCCATGAGTTCCTTGTGGGCCGCTTCGTCGGCTTCGATGTCTTTTTCTTCGAACTCAATGCCTTTGTCGTGTAGGTATTTTGCGGTCATTTTACAAAAGCCACACCAGCTGGTGCTGTAAATCGTGATCTTTTTCGTATTTGTACTCATGGGAGTCTCCTTGTTTACTATACAAAGTATAGCATATTTTCCTATAGTTTCACAGG
>CAYMMO010000035.1:0-7989 GCA_964391615.1 uncultured Candidatus Saccharibacteria bacterium | reverse complement strand
AGCACCTGCCTTTTAAGCAGGGTGTCCTGGGTTCGAGCCCCAGTGGTCCCTCCAAGAAAAATACCCGTCCTTGTGACGGGCATTTTTCTTGCGAGCTATTTCTTTTTGTCGAGGGGCTTTTTGGTGTGCGTATGCATAGTATCGGCGATTGCCGCAATGACTGCCACAGATACGATCCAACGTGTGTTGTTAGCGATAAAGTTCAAAAAGGGTCGAACGGCTTCGTCACTTATTGGCAGATCTGCCGTAAGCGGAGGGAGTAACAACACGGTGGCGAACAAACCAAATCCAACTGCACCTACGATCTGTGCATGCTTGGTGGTATAGCGAGGACCGGCAAACATGAGAACCAGTGCAGGCGCGATCACTAGAAAGACCCGAGCCGCTGTCTGGTACGAAAGAGGCTCGACCGGTACATCGGCAGACTTCAAAACACTACTGACATCACCAGTCGCTAGCTGCGAGAGTATAACTCCCGCACACAGAGCAAGACCAAGTACACCGAATCTTCGACGTGTCGCGAACGCAAGCGCCGTCAAACATACCATGAGAAGCAGCACTATGATCAGTGTCATAGCCACATGATAGCACTAGTGCTTTCGTGGCGCTATGCGCCTACACGATCTTTTTTGTTATGCCTTTTGGCGTTCTGTTCGATGTATTCGATTATCTTCGAGGCAACGTCACGACCCGTGATGAGCTCTGGAGTCTTAAGGCTCGCCGAACTGTTGACTTCAAGCACGAGTGGACCTCGGTCGCTACGCATCATGTCCACACCACAGATAGGTAGATTCATCGCTCTCGCAGCGCGAATCGCAGTCTTCTTCTCCTCGTCGGTCAATTTCACGGCTATACCTTCGCCGCCCTGGTGGGTGTTACTACGGAAGTCACCGTCGAGGCTCTGGCGCATGACACTCGCAACCACCCTAGAACCAACTACAACTGCACGTATGTCGGTACCGGCAGATTCTTTGACAAATTCCTGAACCAAAAAGTTCACACCTTCCACATAGAAGGCCTGCATAACCGCCTTGGCAGCTTTTGGCGTTTCTGCGAGTACAACTCCGTTGCCATGGGTACCACGTGCAACCTTGATGATAAGCGGAGTGCCACCAGCGAGTTCAACGACGTCTTCAAAGTTTGCTGTTTCGCGGGCGAAGACGGTCTTCGGAATTCCTACTCCGGCTTTTGCGAGCACCTGGTAGGCACGTAACTTGTCACGCGAGCGATTGATGGCTATGGAGCTTGCTGTAGTAAATGAGCCCTGTGACTCGAACTGACGGACAATAGCCGTACCGTACTTGGTGTAGCTCTGAGCAATGCGCGGAATGATGGCGTCAAATTTATCGAGCGACTCACCTTTGTAACGAATAACTGGCTTGTCTTTTTCGATCGCAACGTAACACTTCGCATAGTTAATAACTCGGACTTCATGTCCGCGCGCCTTTGCCACCTCTTTCAGCCGGCGTGTAGTGTAGTTGGCACCACCTTTTGATAGAATCGCTATTTTCATCTTAGTCACCTTGCTTATCATTATTTGCTGTTTTGACATTGTTCAGCGGCTTCCACTGCGCTTCGTAGTTTTCATCTAACTCCACGTTAACGACAAATCGTGATCGTATCAACCGTCTACCAACAAGTAACGGGAATCTCATCTGTGATCTGTCGCTCAACATAAGCAGGGCGTCAAACCTTGTACCTTCCAGAGAAATCTTCGTACGGATGCTGTACCTCTTTTGTGCGTGCCCGTTTGAGCTCCTGACTTCCCTCTCGAAATAGTCTTTCGTCGTAATCCTGACAGGCTCTCCTGTTGCTGTTTGAAGTGTATCACTTGGGATAATGTCGAACGAAAGTTGTCCGTTATGTTCGACGATGTTTTCAGCGTGGAGCGTGGATGAATATGCGCCTGTGTCGACTTTGGCAATAACCGCTTTTACTTTCATCCCAGGCAGGCTCGCTATGGTCCTGCGACCTATAACTTTGCGTGGTTTTTCGCGGTTACGCACAGTAGAATTTTTTAACAAACTAGCTATGCCTTCGTTAAACGCTACCTTGTTCTGCTCGACAAACGCACCTGTAACAATCTGTGAGCCCTGGTTCGCTTCAAGCACGTACCAGTTTCCTGTTTCGCTGTCTTGTATGACATCGACGCCAGCGATTTGCAGCTCAGAGGCTGCGGCAGCTTTCTTGGCAAGTTTTAGCGCAGCTTTTGGTGCATCAGAGATCGGAATAAACGTCCCCTTGCCACCTGCTGAGGTATTGTTCAGATGCGATTTGCCATTTCCTTCTCTCAGGAGAACGAAACGCGCCTCTTCTGCATAGATGCCAACCCTGTAGTCGCCAGTATTTGGGATAAATTGCTGGAAAATAAATTTACCATCAGGGTATTCTTCAAGTTTTTCCTTGGCTTGCTTTGCATTTACCAAGAAATTGAGCTTGCCCTTTTCGCCAGCAGCGTCTTTCATGATAAATTTTTCACCCAGCTTTCCGCTTTGCAAATAATCAAGTACTGCTTCTGAGTTAAGGCAGTAAATGCTCGCAGGAACGCTAACACCTGCAGCCCAGTGACGAAAAGTAGCTGGAAGTTTCGATATACCCTGACCAAGCGTCAAGGTATCGTAACACGGCACACCATTTGCTAGAAGGTAATGCGAAAGTGCAGCAGCTTCGTCAGGCATAGACTCCCATGACTTCAGATACACAAGAGCCGACTTGCCAAGATCGTGTCCACTGACCGTGTCATATACATGCGCACCTCGTTTACCGTCGGTGACAAAAGCGAGATTTTTGAGTGCAACCGTCAAAACCTCGGCATCAGGAAAATTAGCAGCTTCCTGCAAACGCTTTGCAAATCCCCCGTAGCGAGGACTCGTAGGCGTACCTTCTTTAGCAAAAACAAATACAATTAATGGCTTTTTCATGTCAATGACTCCATGTAGCTTAGTAACGCTTTCATCTTTTTCTCGACTTCGGCACCTATCTCAATCTGCGGCGTTTGGTT
Organism: uncultured Candidatus Saccharibacteria bacterium; assembly: GCA_964391615.1. GTDB lineage: Bacteria > Patescibacteriota > Saccharimonadia > Saccharimonadales > Saccharimonadaceae > CAYLGT01. Next base: position 4,988 of record CAYMMO010000035.1, on the reverse strand, counting down.
CACTTCAAGTATGTATGGCGCGCCCGTCTCTTTGTGCAGCATTAGATCCACCCCAGCAAACTGGCTCCTGCCAAGGACTTGTGCAGACTTCAGCACGGCCTCTTGAGCAACTTCATCTAGCACTGACACGTCAACAACTTTACCCTCTGCACCAGCAGAAGTATTGTTGAGATGGCTATCGCTTGAAGCGTCGCGAGTTCGTTTGAGTACTAGTTTTATCTCACCACCCATTACGAGACAGCGATAATCACAGTCATTAGGTATAAATTCCTGTGAAACATACTGGACACCCTTGTTCTGCGACAGGATATCAACTAATTGCTGGTATGAGCGGATAAGGTGGTTGTTATTGCCCCCGTAGCCGTCAGCAGCCTTTAGGATGAATGGGTAACCAAAAGGAGGGTTAGTTTTCGCAAATACTTTCTTTAGTTCACGATGACTCGATATAAAAGTATCGGGGAGGGGCACACCATTATCGGCAAGTACACCGAGCTCTCCCACCTTAGTTAACGGCATAATATTCTCTATTTCATGGCTAAAGAACGGTACTTTTTTGCGGCCCAGATACCGAGCGGCGGCGAGTGCCTGCTGCTGAGCCTTGTACCAAAGCTCAAAATAGACAAGGTCAAACTCATCAAGCTTTTTCTTGGTCATCGACTCTCGAACAGAAAGCCGATTGTTTATAACACGAATATGCATGTCACTGAGCGAGCCTCGATGAAGCTCAAGGCCAAACTCGGCAGATTTTCTAAAGAGCTTGTCAAAAAGCATCTCGATATAGCCATGTTTGTGACTTCGATAACTAAACAAGACTAGTACGTTTTTCTTACTCATTTGCCACCCCTTCAGCCATATCATACATCGTATCTGCAATTGCAGCGTGCATCAACCTACCAGAGTGCGGGTTCTTATCTGTTCTTGGCGCTACAGGGCTGCGCATATTGACCTCCATGACGCGTGGTTCACCAGACTCGTTGAAGTAGAAGTCTACCGCAGCAAATGCATGCTGTATATCGCCGGCATTCACCGTCGTACGTCGGACGACATCAGCGGTGATTAGCTCCAGCTTGGCAAGCAATTCGTCGGAAATGTCGATGTCGATGTACGTATCACTCGCACCTCCCATTGCCTCTTCTTTATTCATAACTACGCGCAAAACAGGTATGAAAGTGAGTTTGTCACCAGATTTTACACACATTATGCGGACCTCGTTGAGTAGCGCTTGTTCTCTAGTGGTGTCAACGCGCTTCTGATCCTCGGGGGTGTGGCCTGTTACATCTTGCGGAAGATCACCAAAATCAATTCTTGGTTGTACCACAAGATTGGGGCTGTTGCCGTTCTTCAGTTGCATATCAACATAGCTAGCTAGTTCGCTAAGATCCATATGTCTCGTAGACTTACTTCCTGTACCGTTATCTGACTTAACGGTTATCTGTCGCTCATCGGCGAACAGCGTAAGCGCAGTTTCGATATCACCCAGGGTATCGTCATCCATATGAATCAAGTGTGTTTCAACCTGATACTGTGCCAGAACTTCATCATACATGCGAGATTTTGAGCCTGCATATAGCTTGAGTGCGTCAGGGTTGAGTTTTGGTATATGTGCAGCCTCTGGACGACCATGTGGAGAAAGGACGCGATTTTGCATAGTCTTAATATTGGCAACATTTATGGCCCTAGGCTCAAACACTACACCGTCATCGGTGAATCGTGGTACAAACGCCATACTATCACCATCTATAAAAGTTCCCATGTTCGTCACGACGGCAGAGAGACCTCTGTCGGCAAGGTCTCGAACGAAGCGACCATTGTCGGTCTTGTCGAGCATAACTGACTCTGGAGTGCTTCTTAGCACGTTGATTGCTGCTAGTGGACGTGTCATTTGCTAAATTATAGCAAATTATAACACTTTTGTCAATACCTATAACACTGGTGAAAATGCTCTAGCTAAAAAGACCTTTTTTGGAATTGCTCCCAAAAGTCTCCAGTAGTTCGCGTTGCTTTTTGGTGAGCTTGGTTGGTGTGTCGACGATGATGCTGACTATGTGGGCGCCACGGGTGCTGCCGCGCAGGTGTGGCACGCCGTGGTGCGAAAGCTTAAAGTCGGTGCCAGATTGCGTTCCAGCTGGAATCTTCATGCGCACTTCACCGTCAACTGTGTCAACGTCTATCTCTGTTCCCAGGGCGGCATCTATCATACTTATGTGCTCTTCGCTGAGTATGAGGTCGCCTTCGCGGGTGAACTTTTTGTGCGGTTTTACGCGTAGGTTGACATAGAGGTCACCTTTTTCGCCGTCGGCGATCGCTTCACCGCGCTCGCGAAGTCGTACGGTCGCTCCGTCATCGACCCCGGCAGGGACTTTTATGGTGATGTCTTGTTTTATGCGCTCGGTACCCTTGCCATGACACACGGTGCAAACTTTTTCTGGCACTTTCCCGCGTCCATGACAGGCGTCACAAACAACCTGCTGCTGCATGGCGCCAAACATGGTGTTGAGTATACGGGTCTGTTGTCCAGCACCTTTGCAGGTGTCACACGTCTTTAGCTCGTAGCCAGGCTCAACAGTTGTGCCCTTACAGTGAGTACAAGAATCATCGAGGTTGATATGAATCGTCTTTTCGGTGCCAAAAACTGCGTCCTCAAAACTAAGATCGACATGCGTTTCTACGTCGCGACCACGTCGTGGCCCACGCTGCTGCTGCCCGCCGCCAAAAAACGAACCGAAGATGTCACCAAGGCCGCCATCGCCAAAGTTAAACTCGAAGTTCTGCCCCTGACCACCAAAGCCTGAGAAGCCTTCGAATGGATTGCCGCCGCCAGAGGCACCACCGACACCAGCGTGACCAAACTGGTCATAACGCTGTCGTTTTTGGGCATCTTTGAGTACTTCATAGGCTTCGTTGAGCTCTTTGAACTTAGACTCATCTCCACCCTCTTTGTCTGGGTGGTGCTGGATGGCAAGTTTTCGAAACGCCTTCTTTATCTCGTCTGCAGAGGCGTTTTTCGATATTCCGAGGACTTCATAATAATCACGTTTTGCTGCGCTCATAATCTGTTACCAGTATAAAAAACTAGCACTCAAAACGCAAGAGTGCTAGTTCCATTTTGTTTGTGTGGTTTAGTTACAGAGCGAAGTTTTTGGCAGTGATTCAGCTGCAGAAACAGCTGGCATCTGGAGTTTTGCTCCAACGTCTAGATGGTACTCCTCAAAGCCTGGATAGCCACCATTTTGAGCGTAGACCTGTGGCCACATCTCATAGCTGCCATAGTATTTTTCAGCTATGCATCCATACGTATCGCCATCCTTCACCGTGTACGAACCAGCTGCTTTTGCGCCAGCACTCTCTACTGTAGTAGAAGAGTTATTTGCACTTTTGTCAGATGAGTCTGTGGTTTTGTCTGACGATTTGCTGTCATCTTTGATCGTTTCGTTTACTGTCTGGCTCGCAGAAGTGCGTCCAACGTAACTAGCGATTGGACTCACAGAACCGCTGCTACCGAGTCCGGTTATAGCAACAAAGAGCGGCGCGAGTATAGTCGCACCGAGCGCAACAGCTGCGCGCAAAAAGAGTACGTGCTCAGTCATGGCTATTTCCTCCTCCTGGTAGTTTTTGCTTCAGGTTCGAGACTCGCTACTCCGGCGCCGACAATACCACATACGACGACAAACAGTAGTGTCGCCAGCCAGTTACCGGCGAGCGCAACGCGGAACACATCGCCAAAACCGTTGAAGTCAACGGTGCGAGTTATCCCATCGATCGCAAGCGCGATGTAGCCGAGTAGTCGTGCGACCAATCCAGCCAACAGTCCAGCAACCAGGCCGCGCTGAGCATGCATACTGAGGTCAGAACGACGCTCGACGTGGTTAGCGACGTAGACGCCGCCCATAGCGAGCAGGATGCCGAGCACCCCCCACCACGGTGTGTTATAAAACGCTGAGAGCCATGCACCAGAAAACAATGGCACGCCCGCCAGCAGTCCCACCCACTGGTAACGTTTTAGTTCCATAAACCCCTCTCCTTTTAGGTTAATCCTATTTAGCCATAGCATGAGCGAAATGTAAAGATTCACTAGTTGTTATACTAGAGAACATGACAAAATACGAAGGAACAAAACTACAAAACTTTGAACCACGTGGCAAAGTTGAAAACTTAGAGATCATCGACCTTGAAGTTGGTACGGGCGCTGTTGTCGAACCGGGCGCAACCATAACCGCGCATTACACTGGTGCGCTGTGCAAAAATGGTGTGATCTTCCAGAGCTCACATGACTTTGGCAAACCCCTGACCTTTGGGCTCGACCAAGTTATCGCCGGCTGGACGCAGGGCGTACCCGGCATGAAAGTAGGCGGTATGCGTCGACTGGTCATCCCGTCAGAAATGGCGTACGGATCTGCCCGCGCCGCTGCAAATATCCCGCCAAACAGTGATTTGGTGTTTGACATCGAACTTGTCGCAATTAATTAGATGCGAGCCTGGTACTTGATTAATTCGTTTTAAAATGGTATAGTGCCTGTTGATTACCGGACCAACCGGTAACGGATAAGAAGTTGGTGAACGTATGTTCCGACCCAAACTGCTGCTCGCAGCACTTCCGGCAGTGCTGCTGGCGACGATCCTCGCGGCACCTGCCCAGGCGGCGGACAACCAGACGCCCGGCAACTACCCCGAGTGGGTTCCCTTCCACCTCGGAGACCCGATCGATCAGGAGCCGGCGCGCTTGGTGATCTACACCAGGGTGGGCAAGCCGGCGGTCTCCGACCTCCAGTGGGTGATCTCCTACCCGAGCTACGGATGGGGCTTCGGCTGCAGCGGCAACACCTTCAAGGTCAAGACGCTCAACGGCAACTGGACGAGCCTCCCCGCCGGCATGCGGTCCGAGACGGTCTGCAACCTCGACCAGTTCGAGACCAAGATCAACAACCTGCCGAAGAACTCGCAGGTACGGATCATCCTGCCGCTGGTGTGGAACTTGCCGTCGGATCGCC